>NZ_JBHTLD010000003.1:0-56625 GCF_042678745.1 Pontibacter rugosus
TTTCTATTTCATAATAAACAGTGATGCTATAGAATTTACAGTAGCCATGTCTAAAGGCTCATCAAAGGACTGTGTAACCTGGGCAGTTGTAACTGACGAAGGTACGATGGTAGCTACATCAACACCTCCCTGCATGGTTTGTGCTTCGCCATCATATACAGGCTGCGTAGCGGCTGGCATTCCTGCGCCACGTTCATCATTTGTTATCCAGCCTTTAAGGCCTCTGATTCTTCGTACAATAGCAGCATGGCGCGCTTCAACAGAGTGTATTTGAAGTGCAGCCGTAAGTATAGCAGAGTTACTTACTAAGTTAGCCGCCT
Source organism: Pontibacter rugosus (assembly GCF_042678745.1). Classification (NCBI taxonomy): domain Bacteria; kingdom Pseudomonadati; phylum Bacteroidota; class Cytophagia; order Cytophagales; family Hymenobacteraceae; genus Pontibacter; species Pontibacter rugosus. The sequence continues at coordinate 321 of NZ_JBHTLD010000003.1, forward strand.
GGCCTTTGTAGGCACGAACTCCTGTATCCTCAAATGCCTGTGAAAGCGCCAGGAAGGTCTGTAAGTTTGAGTTCCAGTCTGCAAAAGCTCCTCCGGCCGAAAAATCGAAATTCGGTTTAGATACTGGAGTACCGTTTGATGATCTGATAGCAGAAGTAAGGAAATTCACGTGAGCCAATTCATTGTCACGTACATCTTCGAAAAAATCTCTGTTTTCGCCAAAGTTTAGATTAGAATCCAGGCCTTGCTTATAGAACTCGTACTCCAGGTACTCCAGCGTAAGTGCGTAGTTTAATACCTCTAGCACACTAGTGCCTGTAGAGCCTTGTCCGTACGCTTTTTTAAACATGCTGCCCATAGCGATTGGCACAGCGGCCAAGGCTACTTTTTTACCGAAGCTTCCGAAGCCGTTCATAGCAGCACGGCGAGAGGATAAGCGTTCGTATACTTCAGGGTCAGCTTTTTCTATATCCTTGATAATGTTAAATATATTCATGTCTCTTGTCCTCCTGCTTATTTAGGTAAATTACTGAAATCGATTTTTGTAGCAATGAACGGTGCGGCTGCCTTTAGCACTGCTTCAGGCATCAAGGCACGATCCAAACCATTACTGTCAATAAACTCTTCACCGAAGCGGTTGCCACCAGCAATCAAGTCATCAATGGCAGCGGCATGGCGCGCCTCTACAGATACGATTTTGCCAGCGAGCAGCAGGTAGGTTAAGCCAACACCTGTGTCTGTAAAAAGTTTGCCAGCGCCATTATAAGCGGCCACACCAAGGTTTTCGAAGGTGCGGGCAGTGCTAAGCACACTGTTTTTATCATTAAAGTTGATGCTGCTGAAATCTACTTCCAGCGCAGGAATAGCATTATTGCCAAGAGCAGCTTTAAAGAACTCACGGTGTGCCACCTCATGGGCCATTAAATCCTTCATCACATCCATTTCAGCAGTACTTAAAGCGCTTGCAGATTGTGCAACAACAGCTGTATAGAAGGCAGCCTCCAGTTGCTCTAGTGCATAAGCGTAGTTAAGTATGCCTACATCGGCCGAGCCAAGGTTAACGGTGCCCTCCATAGGTGGATTCATCGGGCCGTCATCGTCATCATCGCAGGAGGTGGTTAGCAGTAAAGTGGCCGCAGCGGCAGTAGCACCAGCATATCGGAAAAATGAGCGGCGCTGCATTGGAGCTTGCAGGTGTTGGCCTAATCCCTTGTCAGTCTCCGCAGGTTTAGATAGTTCTTTCATAAGTCTAATTTTTTGAGTGGTAAAATAATGTACTACAGAGGAGGGGGAGCATTATTTGAAAAGCAAGATCTACCTCATCATAAGCTACCTACGGCAGCAGCTTAGCATCTGGATTTAGGTAGTTTGTGATTATTTAATGTGTTATAACACCAGTGTGGCTGTGTCTTTGCTTGCAAATACTTGGTTCACATAAAGCTGTAGCCAGAATGACGCTCCTTTATATAAGCTTAGGCTGCATTTTGCGTTCAGAAAATGTTAAATTTGGCAACTGAACGCCAGAGAGATCACTACAGAAATGCGGCGTAAACCCATGAAAAGCCTTTACCTCACCTTTATACTTATTTTTATGTTGCTTGCGCCTTTGCAAGCGCAGCAGATAAGTATTGAGCTAGGAAAAAGTCCACTGCCCATCAATCAGTATTTTACCATTTCGGTGCGGCTGCAAAACCAGCAGTTAAAAGAATACAGCTCTTTTCCTGAAATAGAAGGATTCAAAAAGAGCAATAAGTACTCCTCCACCAAAACAATTATCACAGGTGGTAATACCACTACCATCTTTACCATTACCCAGAACTATGCAGCATTAGTGGAGGGGGAGTATTTGCTAAAACCTTTCTCTATGAAAGTGAACGGGCAAACAGTGCAGTCGAAGGGGCTTACCATCAAGGTACACCCAGTACAGGCTAACGCTCCGCAAAGTATAAACCAACCAGACCTGATTACCCAGGAAGAAGAACAGGAGCAGCAGGTAGAGGAAGAGGAGGCAGAGTTTGTAGATAAAGACGATAATGCTTTCCTGACGCTGTACACTGATAAAAAAGAAGCTTTTGTTGGAGAAGGCGTGAATACAGTGCTTTACTTTTACCTGGCTGAGTCAGACCAGCGCTTGTTGGATTTCTATGACTTTGCCAATCAGATCAACGGCATTCTGCGCCAGATCAAGCAGCCACACGCCTGGGAAGAAACGTTTGACTTTACCGAGATAACACCTGAGAATGTACTGGTAAAAGGAGAGCCATACTTGCGGTTCAAGTTATATGAAGCAGTACTGTACCCGCTAAACAAAGAGCCGCTGCGCTTTCCGCAGCTACAGCTCCAGATGATAAAGTATAAAGTAGCCAAAAACCCGTCTTTGCTGACAGAAGACAGGCAGGAGGGGTATAAAGTATTTTACTCACGCCCAAGAGAGATACCTGTAAAGGAACTGCCGCCTCACCCTTTGCGTGATGTAGTGCCGGTAGGGGATTATAGGTTAAGAGAGCAGCTTTCGAAGAAAACTGTGACGGTGAATAAGAGCTTCCATTATATGTTTGAGATAGAAGGAGAGGGCAACTTAGCAGCTATCATGGCCCCTGAGCCCAATGTGCCGCCCGGGCTGGAATTTTATCCGCCAGATGTGCGGCAGGATATCACCAAGCGCTCCGGCAGTGTGTCTGGGGCTAAAAGCTTTGTATATGCTGTGCTGCCACGGGAGCCCGGCACCTATGGCATGAGCGAGGTGCTGGAGTGGATTTACTTTAATCCGATTGCTGCAAAATATGATACGCTACGACCAACGCTACAAGTGCATGTTACGGGAGCAAAAGACAATGATGCTTTGGTTTTATCCAGAGATTTAGGACCTTTCTACAACATTATCGGAAACGAAGACAATACATTGATAAGTCTGCACGAGTTCGATGAAATTAAGCGCTACACCAACATCATACTGCTGGTATTGCTGGCTGTAGCATCTTTTATCTTCTTTAAGAAATAACTATGAGCAACTCCTACGGGAAACTATTCCGGATAACAACTTTTGGTGAGTCGCATGGCGCGGCTGTAGGTGTAACAATAGATGGTTGCCCGGCCGGACTGGAAATTACTACGGAAGAGATACAGTACGCCTTAGATCGCCGCCGCCCCGGGCAGTCTGATATTACAACGCCCCGCAAAGAAGAAGATAAGGTAACCATACTATCAGGTGTTTTTGAGGGCAAAACCACAGGAACTCCCATTGCGCTGGTGGTGAACAATAAAGACCAGCACAGCCACGATTACAGCCATGTAGAGCATGCTTTCCGGCCATCGCATGCAGATTATACTTACACTGCTAAGTATGGGCTGCGTGATTTTAGAGGCGGGGGCCGCAGTTCTGCCCGCGAAACGGTAGCAAGAGTGGCAGCCGGGGCGCTGGCCGCTAAATTGCTGCAACACTATGGTATAACGGTGCAGAGCTATGTATCGCAGGTAGGTACCATAAAGCTGCGCAAGCACTACTCAAAGCTGGACCTAAGCCAAATAGACTCTAACAAGGTGCGTTGCCCGGATGGCAAGATAGCAGCGCGTATGATAGGCGTGGTAGAAGAAGCCCGGGATAGCCTGGATACCATAGGAGGTGTGGTAAGTTGTGTGGTAAAGGGAGTGCCAGCTGGCTTAGGTGAGCCAGTGTTTGATAAACTACACGCTGAGCTAGGAAAGGCCATGCTAAGTATAAATGCTGTGAAAGGCTTTGAGTATGGCAGTGGGTTTGAAGGCGTGAAAATGCGTGGCTCAGAACATAACGATCAGTTTTATACAGATGAGGAGGGTAATATCCGTACCCGTACTAACAATTCAGGAGGCATACAAGGCGGAATTAGTAACGGGCAGGATATCTACTTTAATGTGGCTTTTAAACCGGTTGCAACTATTCTGCAGCCACAGACTACCATCAACGATGCAGGCGAAGAGATAACACTTCAGGGCAAAGGCCGCCACGACCCATGCGTATTGCCACGAGCTGTACCTATAGTAGATGCCATGGCTGCCTTAGTACTGGCTGACTTCCTGCTACGGCAAAAGGTAAACAAGCTCTAAAAGCTGCTTCAAAAATAAACCTGACTCAGTGTATAAATTCAAACGCCTCCTGTGCAGTATTCATACTTACAGGAGGCGTTTGAATGTACGGGCCTTATGAGGTCCAGGAATAGCAGCACCCGCTAAAGGCTGCGTACTTGCAGCATTAGTCACAATGCCTGAGAGCTATATGATGTGCTGGTCTTGTTGTGTAACAGCCTCAGGTAGGAGGAGGTACAGGAAAATAAAGGCCAGAAAGTAAATCTTATGGCTTTTCATCCTCCTGTCTTATAGTGGTGTAGTGTGTTGAAAAGCAGTTTAGCTATACTTAATATAAAAGTATAAGTATACTTAAATGTAGGGAGGACGGCGACACATCAAGAATAGTTATGAGCTTATATGAAAGCAAAAGAGCTGCCTTTGCTTAGCAAAGGCAGCTCTTTATGTATGTGCTCTTTTTGTTTAGAACAGTCTTAAATGCACCACCAGGTACCACACCAGAATCAAAGCTGGTAGCAGGAACGGGATAGAGTAACGAATGATGTAGGCAAAGAAAGATGGCATCTTGATACCTGCACTTTCGGCAATCGCTTTCACCATAAAGTTAGGGCCATTACCAATATAAGTGAAGGCACCGAAAAGAACGGCAGCCAGTGAGATGGCTTCCAGCAATATAAGTGTGCCAGGGTCGGTTCCTGTGCCAGTGGCAAACTGCCGTACCTCTACCACACTGTTTTGTGCCATATCATACTTTGCCATTGCCAAGGATAGGAAGTTGGCATATGTTGGGGCATTATCCAGGAAGCCGGACAGAGAGCCTGTTGCCCAGTACAGGAAGTTTGGTGTAATATACTGTGCATACTCCGGAGCCGAGGCAATTGCTGCTGAAAGTTGCAGTGCAGGCATCATCGTAAAGAAAATACCAAAGAACAGGAATACTACTTCCAGGATAGGGTGGAAGTTAAACTGGTTTCCTGCCAATGCTGTTTTACTGGAGAAGCGGTAGCAAGCAAAGGCTGCCGAAAGCTGAATGATCTCGCGCAGGTAAGAGAACTTATTACCATCATAATAAATATGTGGTAGGCCGTCAATTACATTTGGATCCAGGAAGATGGCGCCAATAATAATGGCAAGCCAGAACAAGTTGCGCTTACCACTGATGTAAAACTCAGTCTTTTCTTCATTCTTGGCTACAACCTCTGGGCGGGCAACGTAGGTTTCTTTGTTACGGCTATCAACAATAAAGAATATAAGGCAAAGAAGGCTTATAGTAAGTACCCAAGGCACAAAAAGGTGCTGGAGTGTCCAGAAAAAGGGCACCCCTTTCAGGAAGCCAATGAACAGCGGAGGATCACCTAGCGGAGTAAGAAGACCACCAGCATTACTTACTATAAAGATAAAGAATACGATCTGGTAAGGCTTAATACGGTGTACGTTAAGGCGTATGAAAGGGCGTATGAGCAGTAAAGAAGCTCCTGTAGTGCCTACTAAGTTGGCAAGAACTGCACCAACAGCCACCAGGGCTACATTCATAGCTGGTGTTGCTTTCGCATTTATATTGATGTAAATACCACCCGATGCGATATACAAAGAACTTAGAAGTATGGCAAAAGCAGCATACTCAAAGAACGTGTGTACGGGCATGTGGAAGTCTCCTAGTATAAACAAATAATAGGCTAAAACTGTAAGGCCAAGCGTGATGGCTACGGTTTTATAGTTGTGTTCCCAGAAGTGGCCAAAGAAAATTGGGCCGGCGGCAATCATACCTATCAGAATAAGAAAAGGAATGATTAGAAACAAAGGTAAGGCGTGCTGGGCCTGGGCCAACAGGATGAAGTTGTTTAGCATGGTCTAAATGAGTGCTGTGGTTGTCAGGTCTCGAAATATAGTTGCAGCACAAAGATACAGTTTCTGGTTAAAATAGCTAACCCAACACCTGGGCAGTGGCGTTAGCGGGTGTTGCTCCTTGTAAAAGCTTGTTTAATTTTCGTTTTTACAAGCGAAAGCCGCATGAAAAGCGTGAAGCCAGGTTTATTTGCAGGCTTTTGCAGCGCAAAGCATGAATTTTAAACAGGCTCTAATGTTGGAAGCACGTGCTTCGCTGAAGCAGATGAAATGAAAAGAGGAAGCACGCGTCTTTGCATACTTCCTCTTTCTTCTTATGTTACTGGTTTGACTTGTTCTGTTCCTGTGCTAGAGTGTCTATCATAATAACAGGAATGTTCTCGTCCCGGACTACGTCATCAGGTCCGTTGGTAGAGGCATTACTGGCTGCATCTGCTTGCTCTTTAGGTACAGGGTATATATTGCTTTCGCTTTCTTGTTCTTTCATATCAAGATTTCAAAAAAAGTAAAAAGGTTTTGCGTTGAGCAGAAGTTTCTGCATCCTAACATACGCTATACAGGGAAAGATTGCCGAAAAGCCTTCATTTTTAGTATGTATTTAACTTGTATATCAGTAGTATCTGAAATAGGATTTGAAAAGTACTTACCAAAATATATGTTATTGCTCGGTAAAAATACTGATGCTGTATAGGCATATGGCTTATGGTTATTTTACTCTATTATGCCTTTCTGACTGTTTTGATGTATATGGTGCAGTTTTTGTGTAATGTAACAGTACAAAACCTATCAACTTTAAAATTGCAGCTTTAAGCTGATAGACAAGGTGCTATTACTGTGGGCGTAGTGACAGTTTGCCTGCTTTTTCAGAAATAATAGCTAATTTTGTAAACTTTCAGATATAGCCACAGGTTTTAATCTTAAATAGAGAAATCCCATGATAGAAAATAAAGAAAAGACGGTTTCTGTATATGCAGAGGCCAACCCAAATCCAGAATCTATGAAGTTTGTGATGAACCAGCAGCTGTTGCCAGATGGGCAGAGCGTGGATTATCCGAATCTGGAGAGTGCGCTTGAGTCGCCATTGGCGCAGGAGCTCTTCAACTTCGACTATGTATCGCGTGTGTTCATTGCCAGCAACTTTGTTACTGTAACCAAGAGTGCTGACCTGGAATGGGTGAAGCTTATTCCTGAACTGCGCACCTTCCTGAAGTCTTACGTAGAGGCTGGCGGGCCAATCTTCAACGAGGGTTTCTCTGCAGTGAAGGCAGCCGCTCCGGCAGCTAACGGTGAAACATCAGCTGAAGACGCAGAAATTGCGAAAAAAGTGACAGACCTGCTTGATAATTATGTGCGTCCGGCTGTAGAGCAGGATGGAGGTAATATCACGTTCAAATCATATAATGATGGCGTGGTTACTGTACACCTGCAAGGTTCTTGCAGCGGCTGCCCATCTGCTACTGTAACACTGAAGGCCGGTATAGAGAACCTACTGAAGCGCATGGTACCTGAAGTGAAAGAAGTAGTAGCTGACGGCGTGACGATCTAGTTTAGCCGGCAAGTATTAAGAATACAAGGGCTAGCCTCACATAGAGGCTGGCCCTTTTGCTTTGTAGTGGCTTGTGCAGATCGGGAGTATGGTTACACTTGTTCCACCCTTGTTTTACTCTTTCTATCATCTCCAACGCAATGATGTCTATCTCGGATTTCGAAAAGATATCTCCTTTCGTCGAGGTGACAGATGGAGGTGCATATACAGCCGCACTGGAGACTCCCTCCGCAAGTATAAGTATAAGTATAAGTATAAGTATAAGTATAAGTTTGGCGGAAGAAATCTCTCTCCTCGGAGGGGCAGGGGTGGGTTTATACACAAACAATTACAAACCATTATAAAACAAGAAAGCCCGGAGCAGCTGCTCCGGGCTTTCTTGTTTTATGCTAAGTATGATTAACGAACCTGCTGCACTTGTGGCGCAGGCTGCGTTCTTTTCTCTTTCGTTGTATCCACTACAATTGGTGTAGCGATGAACAGCGATGAATAGGTGCCAAATAATACACCAATGATCATGGCTAGTGAGAAACTACGCAGCACCTCACCACCGAAGATGAACAACACAACCACTACCAGGAACAAGGTTAGAGATGTAATGATTGTACGGCTAAACGTGCTGATCAAGGCAGGGTTAACCACTTCTCTAATTCCCTTGCTAGGGTTATCGTTCAGGTATTCACGCACGCGGTCAAAAATTACCACTGTATCGTTAATAGAGAAACCGATGATGGTCAGAACGGCTGCGATAAACACCTGGTCCATTTCATAAGATACACCAAACAGGTTCAGGATAGAGAACACAGCTATAATCATCAGGGCATCGTGCAAGAGGGCAACAACACCACCAAGGCTAAACTGCCATTTGTTAAAGCGCAGCATCACATATAAGAAGATACCTACCAGCGCCAGCAGAACAGCAACCAGCGCTGTGTTCTGAATATCGTCGGCCATAGTGGCACCTACTTTAGAAGAGCTTAGTATTTCGGGATTCAGGTTGCTATACTGTTGCAAACCTTGCTCCAGTGCAGTTACTACCTGCTCATCAGCTTCAATGCTTTCATCATCGGCCATCCAGCTGGTAATTACTTTTACACGGTTAGAAGCACCGAAAGTCTTCACCTCCGTGCCTGCTTCCTGGAACTCATCTAATAAATTAGAGCGTACTTCAGAAGCTGGTACAGCCTGATCAAATTCCACTACATAAGAGCGACCACCTCTAAAGTCTACACCTAAGTTTGGGCCTTTGATGAACATGGCAACTATACCGAACACAAGTATAAATAGAGAGAAGGCATACGCAGGCTTTCTATACTTCATCACATCAAACGTGATGTTGCGGAACATCTTATCTGCAAGAGAAGTAGAGAACGACAATTTGCCGCCTTTCTTGAAGGTGCCTTCTACAAATAGTCTGGAGATAAATACAGATGTGAAGAAAGAAGTAACAATACCGATCATCAAGGTAATGGCAAAGCCTTTCACTGGTCCTGAACCAAAGAAGTACAGGATAAAGCCTACGATAAAGGTTGTTACGTTCGCATCAAAGATAGTCCAGAAGGCTTTGTCATAACCTGCGCTGATAGTCTCACGCATACTGAGGCCTTTTCTTGACTCTTCGCGCATACGCTCAAAGATAAGTACGTTCGCATCCACGGCCATACCTAGTGTAAGAACAATACCAGCAATACCAGGTAGTGTAAGTGCCGCACCAAACTGAGCCAGCACGCCAAGTATAAAGAACACGTTGAAAAGCAGGGCAAGGTCAGCAATGAAACCACCACGGCTGTAGTAAGCAATCATGAAGATAACCACGATCACAAAACCGGCAATGGTAGAAATCAAACCTTGGTTGATAGCTTCCTGGCCTAGCGAAGGACCTACGATAGCTTCTTCCACAATACGTGTAGGAGCTGGCATTTTACCTGCTTTCAGGATGTTGGCAAGGTCTTGCGCTTCTTCGATTGTGAAGTTACCAGAGATAGAAGAGTTGCCTCCTGTAATCTCACCTTGTACTACCGGAGCAGAGTATACATAGTTGTCTAGCACGATAGCTACCTGGCGGCCAATGTTATCACCTGTCAGGCGAGCCCATTTCTTTGAGCCGGTAGGATTCATGCTCATGTTAATTTCCGGGCGACCAGCCTGGTCAAAGTCCTGACGAGCATCGTTGATCGCCTCGCCAGTCATTGGAGCTTTACCGTCACGGCCTTTTTTGATGGCATAGAACTCCACAAACTCCTGCCTGTTATCGCCTGCAATTGGCTTCACACCCCAAGCGAATTTCATGTTTGGAGGCAGGATTGAACGTACTTCAGCACGGTTAAACAGATCGTTTATTCTTGCCGTATCACGCACGTTAGCGCCGATACCACCAGGCATCTGCGTGAACAAGCTTGCCAGCACACCAGTTTGTGGGTTGTTTAAAGAATCAAGTGCAGCAGTAGCAGCGCTGTCTGTTGTAGGAGCAGCAGCGATGGCAGTAGAGTCAGTCGCAACTGAATCATTAGCGGCAGCCTGAGCTAGCACGTCCTGCGAAGCATCTGCTACAGTGGCTTTGTTGCCTGTTGCATTACCAGCAGTAGCAGTTGTATTGTTGGTGATGTTTAATTTGCCTGCTTTCTGCTGCTCGTCCAGGTACTGGCCTACTTGCATAAAGTATGGCGTAAACTCCTGCGGCGACCACACTTCCCAGAACTCCAGGTTGGCCATGCCTTGCAATAACTTACGTACACGGTCTGGATTATCAATGCCTGGAAGCTCGATCTGGATACGGCCAGTGCCTTTCAGGCGCTGGATGTTCGGCTGGTTAACACCAAAGCGGTCAATACGAGTACGGAGAATGTTGAAAGAGCGGTCAATGGCGTCTTCTACTTCAGCTTCGATCACCTCAATTACTTGGTCGTTCGTAGACTCGTAGCTGATTTTGCCGCGGTTAGCTGTGTTAGAGAAGATGCGGCTCAGGCGGCCGTTTGGCTCTACTTCACGGTAAGCTTCTCCAAAAAGCGTAGTAAAACGCTCCTGGCTGTTTTTCTGAAGTTCCTGTGCACGCTCCAGCGCTTTCAGGAAGCTAGGGTCTTTGCTGTTGCCAGACATAGACCGGATAATTTCTACAGGTGATACTTCCAGCACCACGTGCATACCGCCTCTAAGGTCAAGACCAAGGCCAAGTTCATTTTCCTTAACTTCCTGGTAAGTCATGCCCATATAAACAGGCTCCTTCCACATAGAGTCAAGGTATGATTGCTTTTTAGCAAGATCTACATTGCCCTGCGCATCCGTAGCATAGGCTTCAGCCTTGTTTTGGATGTTGCCGGCAACGAACGAGAACGAGAGATAGTAAAGGCAGAGAGCCGAAACTATCACCGTTAGCACGATAATAAACGTTTTGTTCCGCATTGTTTGTAGTAGAATGTATGTATTAATAAAAGCTTAGATACTATAATCGATTCCTAAACTCCATATAGTGCAAACTATAAAGCTGCCTATATGCGTTCCTTCAGGGGCCTTTTATGGCTCCGGCATAAGAAGAAATTTAGTAAAAGGAGGTATAAAGAGGAGAAGGGGGAGCCTAGGGGGCGTTAGGCTGAATAGTAATAGTGAAAAGCACAGATGTAAATCCAGCTCCCGGAGGTATGGTGGTGTATGCTGATAAAAGCAAGTCTGTCGGGCGGGCAAAAGAGTGCTGTTCCGGCAGGTGTGCTACGGCTTGCTGTAAATCCAAGGCTACAAAAGAGGTAGTACCCTCCAGCGACACCTTCTGTTTTACAATAGCTTTTTGTTCTGAATGCTTGGCTAACGTAGTATTAGCCTCTTGTGTACTGCCGACAGCCTGGCTATAAGCTACCACCTCCTGCCCGTTGAGCATGAGCGCCCACAGCAGGGTTACCGACATCAGAAGATGTCTGAAATGATAGGATATGTTTGTTGCTTTTGGCATGTATAACCGCAAATATGAACTCTTTTCTTTTAAAAAAGAAATACTTAGCGGTTAATCTCAATAAATCGCTTCACATCTTGCTTCTTACCGATAAGCAGCAGGATATCTGACGGATAGATGATTGTTTCGGCTTTAGGTACGCCGATAATGTGCTCTACCTGCGTAGGCTTGCCATCTTGTATCTCTTCAAAAAAGCGCTTTATGGTAATCAGGTTGAGGTTATACTTCTCGCGGAGAGATATTTTGGCTACGCTGCGGTTGGCAATATTACGAGGCGCATTTATCTCCACAATCTCGTAGTTGTCTGGCAGGGGTAGGAATGTTCGGATACTTGGCTGTAGCAGGCGCTCAGCCACGGTTTTACCAACTTCCCCTTCCGGCGACAGAATCTCCTGCACCCCCATTTTTTCAAGTATACGGCGCTGCTGTGCATTAGAAGCACGTGTGATAACACGCTTCACATTAAGCTCCTGAAGGTTGGCTGTGGTAATAAGCAGTGCTTCAAAATCCTCACCTATAGCGACAATCACGGCTTCCATATCCTGGATATTTTGCGCTTCCAGGGCACGGATATCAGTAGCATCAAGCGAGACAGCGTAAGCAACCTCGTCTTTGATAGCCTCTACATGATCTTCATCGTTATCAATGGCGAGTACTTCGGCACCGCGCTCAGCCAGTGTACGTGCAATAGAATTACCGAAAATACCCAGCCCGATTACCGCAAACTTGTTCCTCATGCCTTTATTTTAGTATTTAAGTAAGTTGTCAGTACTTCAAGCCCACGCTCAAAGTGAGCATTGTTGGGGATGATAACGTCAGCATCGTTTTTATACGGCTTGATGAATTTTTCATACGTTGGAGCCACATGGTTGGTGTAGCGGTACAATACATCATCCAGATCATATCCACGCTCCACTTTATCACGCACGATACGGCGCTGAAGCTTAATGTACTCTTTGGCATCGATGTATACTTTCAGGTCAAGTAGTTTAGCTATTTCCTCGAAATAGAATACAAAAATGCCCTCCACCACCACAATTGGTGCTGGCCTGAACTCAAGTTGCTTTGGTACTACGTTTGGGTTATTGAAAGTGTACTCGGTGCGGTAAACAGTTTCGCCCTGGCTTACTTTCAGAAGATCGTGGGCGTAGGCCTCATCGTCAATACAAGAAGGAAGGTCGAAGTTTACCACTCCGTTCAAATCTGTTGTCTGATGCTCTCTTGGTTTGTAATAGTTGTCCTGCGAGATCAGGCAAACGTTTTCTGGCGAAAATGCAGTAAGCAGTTTATTCAAAAAAGTGGTTTTTCCTGAAGCACTACCTCCTGTGATTCCGACAATGTATGGCTTTTGCATGGGGAGCTATGGTTTCAGGTAACAAAATTAACACTTTAGCATGTAAAGGCCACACGCTAGCTGCTTTTTTATACTTGGTATTCAGTTAAAGCGCTTTAAGAAAGCGAACAAGTTGCTGCACAGCACGGCCACGGTGGCTAATAGCGTTTTTCTCTTCTGCACTCATCTGGGCAAAAGTGTGGTCATGGCCGTCAGGGATAAAAACAGGATCATACCCAAAGCCTTTGTCACCTTGCCAGCTAGCTGCTATACGTCCTGTTACGATGCCTTCAAACTGATGCTCTTTGCCGTCCAGTATCAGCGTGATAGAAGTACGGAATCTGGCTTTGCGATTCTCCTGGCTTTGCAGGCTTTGCAGCAGTTTGTTTATGTTTTCGCTGTCGGAGCGTTGAGGGCCTGCATAGCGGGCAGAATATACACCAGGGGCACCATCCAGCGCCTCTACTTCCAGTCCGGTATCGTCGGCAAAGCAGCTTACACCAAAGTGCTCCCATACGTAGGTCGCCTTCTGGTGTGAGTTGCCCTCCAGCGTATCCTGCTCTTCGGGCAACTCTGTGTGGCAGCCAATATCCTGTAGGCTTAGTAAGTCGTACTGGCCTTCCAGCATCTGGCTTACTTCTGCTATTTTGTGTTTGTTATTAGTGGCAAAGCAAAGCTTTTTCATCATAATATTCCTGTAGTTACTCGGTTTGAAGCAAGTCTAAAGTATAAATTAGGTCTATTGCAGTAGCTGATAAAGCAGTAAGGCTAACCTTAGTGCAGGTAAGCGCCTACCTGCTCCTCGGTCAGCACAACGTCAATTCGCTCGTTTATGGTAGTGGCCAGCGAGTAGCCGGTGTAGGTAGAAGCGATAGGGTAGAGTGGGTGATGGCGATCTACCAAAGTAGCAATTTCAACTTTTTTAGGGTTTAGCGGCAGAAAGGAATTTAAGGTGTAAGCCAATGTTTTGCCGGTGTTCAGCACATCATCCACCAGTATGATAACCTTGCCTGATAAGTTTATACTTTCAGGGCTGAGCTGTACTGGCTCCTGTAGCGGCGCTGTTTTGTTTAAAGAAACACGCAGCAGTTGCACCTTTAAAGTTGATATAGTTTGCAGGTGCTCCGCCAGCATTTCTGCCAGTTTATAGCCATTCTGGTGAATGCCGGCTAAAACCAGCTCCTGCTCTTCAAAATTACGCTCAAAGACCTCGTAGGCCATACGTATCACCTTTTGCGCAATCTGGTTGCGGTCTAGTATCAGGTTCTGGGAGTTTGTCTGTGGTGTCATGAAATTCAGAATGAGCTTGTTGCAGGCAGCTCTACAGGAGCCACGCTGGCAAATTTAAGAAGATAATCGCATCAGTCACGGCTTTTGGTGTTTGTGTAAAATAATTTGGCTTATAACATATTACTTTCAGAAAATCTTATTAAATTTGCAGTCCGATTCAGAAATTAAGGTTAAATAACGTTACGATAATGAAAAAAGGCATTCACCCAGAATACAGACAGGTGGTTTTCCAGGATATGACTAGTGATTTCAAATTTATCACTCGCTCTACCATGAATTCTGACGAAACTATTACTTGGGAAGACGGTAAGGAATATCCTGTGATCAAGGTAGAAGTTTCTTCTGCTTCTCACCCGTTCTATACTGGTAAGAACATCTTCGTGGATACTGCTGGACGTGTTGAGAAATTCAACAAGCGTTACACAAAGAAATAAGCGGTTTATTCCGGTTAAAACGTTTTAAAAGAGAAGTCTTCCTGGATAATTTCAGGAAGACTTTTTTATTTTTGTGCTATGAACATCATTCTCTTCGACGAGCCTTCTATCAGGCAAAACCTGTTGCCGCTCACTTTTACCAGGCCTGTTGCACTGATGCGCGTTGGTATCATGACAATTGCTGAAAAGTGGGCAGCTTATTTGGAAGCTCCTGTCTCTTATCTTACACAGCCATACCTACAGCCAAAGTACGGTGTCTCTTTTTGCATTCATAACCTTTATATAAATGGAGCTGTATGCCCGGATGAGGAACTGGTTGCTTCCATTCGGAAACTAAAAATTGGAGAAGCACTTTACCATCAAGGGGTACTTGTAGCGATTAACGGTGATAACCTGGAACTGCACGAGGTAGATAGCCTGATAAAGCATAACGTAGTCGGACGACAGGAATGCAGCAGTTGCACTATCATCCGTGAAGTGTGGGATATATTTCTGCAGAACGGCAGCCAGATCAGAAGCGACTTTAAGGTACTAACGCAAGACCGCCAAAGCCAACCCATCGGAGACAAGCACACCATTGTTTATAACGAAGAGAATATATTTATAGAAGAAGGCGCAAAAATACGCGCTGCTGTACTTAACGCAGAAGATGGCCCTATCTACATTGGCAAAGATGCGCAGGTACACGAAGGGGCTGTGATCAGGGGGCCTTTTGCTTTATGCGAAGGCAGCCACGTGAACATGGGGGGCAAAATGCGGGGTGATGTAACAGTTGGGCCTCATTCTAAAGTGGGTGGCGAGGTAGCAGCCTCAGTGATTTTTGGCTACAGCAACAAAGGCCACGAAGGGTATTTAGGCAATTCTATACTTGGGGAGTGGTGTAACCTGGGTGCTGATACCAACACATCAAATCTTAAAAATAATTATGCCGAGGTGAAGATCTGGAACTACGCTAAAGGTGGTTTCAAGAATACCGGGCAGCAGTTCTGCGGCTTGATTATGGGCGACCACAGCAAGTGCGGTATCAATACGATGTTTAACACTGGTACAGTGGTAGGCGTGAGTGCCAACATCTTCGGAGCAGGCTTCCCCCGTAATTTTATACCTTCGTTTAGCTGGGGCGGTGCAGCAGGTTTCGAAACGTACCAGATGCGCAAAGTAGTAGAGGTGGCTGAAAAGGTAATGGCTCGCCGCAAAATACAACTGGATGAGGTAGAGAAAAGTATACTTGACCATATTTACGAAGAAACACAGCAGTACCGTGTTTGGGACAAGAAGGCATAACCCCTCCTAAGAGCTTGTTTACAATTCGTTTTTGCAAGCGAAAGCTGAATGGAAAGGGTTCTGGCAAAGTGGTTTTAGAGCTTCATAGCAGCGCTATGGGGCGAGAAAAACGTGAAGCCAGGTTCCTTTACAGGTAGTTTGCAGCGCAAAACATGAATTTTAAACATGCTCTAAGGGAGATAAAAGGGACAAAAGACAAAGTAGTTGCCAGGCAATGAAGTCTTTTGTCCCTTTGTCTTTTATCTTTGTACTAACTCGTAAATTTAACTTACAACTCTTAATTCCGAAAGTGCAGTTTACTCAGATCATAGGCCATCAGGAAGCAAAGCAGCTGCTTCTAAAATCCGTGCAGCAGAACCATGTGGCACACGCGCAGCTGTTTCTGGGGCAGGAGGGAAGCGCTAATCTGGCGCTGGCGCTGGCCTATGCTACGTACATCAACTGCGAGGACAAACAGCCAGCTGATTCTTGTGGAACATGTAACAGCTGCGTAAAAATGAACAAGCTGGTGCACCCGGACTTTAACTTCGTGATGCCAGTAACTACAACCAAGTCGGTAACGAAGGATGCGCTGAGCAACAAGTTCATGAACGAGTGGCGTGAGTTTGTGCTGGCCAGTCCGTACCAGGGCCTGAACGAGTGGATGCAGCACATTGGGGCGGAGAACAAGCAAGGCAACATCTCCAAAGATGAAAGCCGCCAGCTGGTAAAGCTGGTGTCGCTGAAAGCGTTTGAGGGAAGCTACAAGATCGTAGTGATTTGGCTGCCTGAGCTGATGCATCCTTCCGCTGCCAACGCACTGCTGAAGCTGTTGGAGGAGCCACCAGCCCAGACAATATTTCTGTTGGTAGCTCAGTCAGCAGAAAAGCTTTTGGCAACCATCACCTCGCGCACCCAGATCATGCAGGTGCGTAGCTTTACTGAGCAGGAAGTGATAAACTGGCTCCAACAGAAGTATAGCGCCGATGAAACAAAGGCTGCACAGGTGGCACAATTGGCAGAAGGAAGTCTGAATGCAGCTTCTAAGCTCATGAGCGAAGTAAGCAGCGACTACTTTCTGTTCTTCACGGAATGGATGCGCCATTGCTACAGTTATAAATTTACGGAGTTGGTAGAGATGAGCGATAAATTTCAGACGCTGGGCCGGGAAAACCAGAAGAACTTCTTGCTGTACGCGCTTAACCTGTTCCGGAAAGTTATGTTGTTTGGAGTTGATGCTTCGCTGATTTCTTTTCTGCCTCCCGCTGAGCTGGATTTTGTGCAGAAGTTCTCTAAAGTCATCACGGGAAATAACGCCGGGCAGCTAACCGAGGAATTGAACCAGGCACATTACCACATAGAGCGAAACGCTAATCCTAAAATGGTATTTGTAGATAGCTCTATTCAAATTGCGGGGTTCCTGCGTAAAGGATAGCTTTCAGCAGTAGCCCTATTATAAATCATCAATAAAAAAGAGCAAGCTGTAGCTGCTGCTCTTGAGTAAAGCATATTATGGCAGAGAACATGCAAGATACAACCATACGCATTGGCACCAGAGGCAGTAAACTGGCTTTGTGGCAGGCCGAAACTGTTGCCGAAAAGCTGCAGGCAGCGGGTTTTCAAACAGAGCTGGTTATCATCAGCACCAAAGGCGACCAGGTGTTAGATAAATCCTTGGCAAAGATCGGGTCTAAGGGAGTGTTTACAGAGGAGTTAGAAGTGAGCCTGCGGGAAGGTTTGGTTGAAATAGCCGTGCATAGTGCCAAGGACGTACAGTCTACCATTCCAGCCGATTTGGAATTAGTAGCATTTATGGAGCGTGAGCAGGTAAACGATGTACTGCTGTCTTTCGACCCAAACTTTAAGCTAGAGCGGGAAAGTAATGCCATAATCGGTACGTCTTCTACGCGCCGCAGAGCACAACTCAAGAAATTTTATCCTAATATAACTACCGCAGAGTCGAGAGGTAACCTACAAACACGCCTGCGTAAGCTGGAGGAAAAACAGTTTGATGCGCTGATGCTGGCCTACGCTGGTGTAAAGCGGATGGGCTACGAGGATCTGATCGTGCATCATTTCTCTGAAGATGAGTTTGTGCCAGCCACCGGGCAAGGTAGTGTAGCTATTGAGTGTGCTAAAAGCCTGGAGCCAGAACTGAAAAAAGGACTGAAGCAGGCCTTAAACCATACAGAAACACACGTGTCACTGTTGGCTGAGCGTGCGTTTCTGCGCACCATGGAAGGTGGTTGCAGCATCCCTACTTTTGCATTAGCAAGGTTAACAGATAACGGTATTTGCATAACTGGCGGTATTATTAGCCTGGATGGCCAAGCGCTGCTGCGCGAAACCTTGGAGGGGCCAACCGTGACAGCCGAGGAAATGGGCGAAGAGCTAGCCAATATTATCTTAGGCCAGGGCGGTGATGAGATTTTGAAGAGCATCAGAGCAGAGAGAGGAGAGTAGGTATAACTTCCTTCAAAAGTAAAGAGGGCTTGTTTCCCAAGCATGCCGCAAGCGTCCGCTTGTTTAGCCTGAGAGCAGTCAAACGAAGAAGGGCCTCCTGCACACGCAGGAGGCCCTTCTTCGTTTGACTGCTAAAGTATAAATCTAGGCTTTTGCAGCCTCTGTTTTTACAGCGTCCTTGGTAAGTGGTCGGTTGGAGGACGAGCGGGCATAAGCCAGGAAATCCTGCATTTCTCGTTTTACGGTTGGTGCCATGATGTACAAGCCTACCATATTCGGGATACTCATAGCAAACAGCATCGCATCAGAGAAAGCCACCACACTACCTAACTGGATAGGTGCACCCAATACTATAAAGGCACAGAATAAAACCTTGAAGCTTATATCAGCCGCTTTATTGTGGCCAAACAGGTAAGTCCAGGACTTCAGGCCGTAATACGACCAGGTGATCATGGTGGAGAATGCAAAAAGAATCACCGCACCGGCAAGTATAACCGGGAACCAGCTGATAACTGTGGCAAAGGCTGTAGACGTAAGGGCAATACCATCTCCGGCAGTATCTAGCTCGTAAGCGCCTGAAACAATAATCACCAAAGCCGTCATCGTACACACAATCACTGTATCGATAAAGGGCTCCAGCGACGCCACAAAACCTTCTGTAACCGGCACATTGGTTTTAACAGCCGAGTGCGCAATAGAAGCTGATCCGATACCTGCCTCATTCGAGAACATGCCGCGGCGCAAGCCCTGTATCATCACACCTACTACACCGCCACCTAAGGCAGAGGCCGTAAAAGCACCTTCAAAAATGGCAGCAAAAGCCTCAGGTATATGTGTAAAGTTAGCCGCCAACACCACAATGGCCGCCAGAATATAGATACCGCACATCAGCGGAACAACTTTCTCGGTTACGCGAGCAATACTTTTCATGCCACCAAGTATAACCAAGCCAACAAGTACAGCCATAATTACCCCGAAGAGCCAGGCATTACCGCCTCCGAAGAAAGAGCCTGCTTCGCCGCCTGTTACTGCTATAAACTGCTGCGTTGCCTGATTAATCTGAAACATGTTGCCAGCGCCCAATGAGCCGCCAATACACATAATGGCAAAGAAAGCAGCCAGAAATTTACCGAAGCCAGTCATACCGCGCTCTTTCAGGCCTTTGCTCAGGTAATGCATCGGTCCCCCGGAAACGGTACCGTCAGCGTGATGGTCGCGGTACTTCACACCGAGCGTACAGGATACGAACTTGGATGACATACCCAATAAGCCAGCCAGCACCATCCAAAATGTAGCGCCGGGGCCACCTAAAGAGATGGCAATGGCTACACCGGCAATGTTTCCTAAGCCTACTGTGCCGGAAACTGCTGCTGTGAGTGCCTGGAAATGCGTTACCTCGCCAGGTGCATTCTCCTGATTATACTTGCCGCGCACTATATCCAGCGCGTAACCAAAGCCCCTGAAATTGATGAACCCCAGATACACCGTAAAAAACAAGGCCCCTAACAGCAGCCAGAGCAGAATTAGGGGCACAGCGATGGTATCTGTTATTTGTAACTCATAAAAGATAATGTCTGAGATGAACTGGGCCGTAGGGCCAACGGCGGCATCAATTCGTTCATCTACCGTTGTTTTGTGTGTTTGGGCAAAGAGGGAGCTACAGGCCCCCAAACTGAGCGCTGCAGATAGTAAGATTCTCTTCATGTATGAGGTTATGTTGATTAGTCTTATGCTCAATATACCTTTTTCTGCTGCTAAAGTGAAATCTGAAGTCATATTGCCTATGTCAGTACAATACTTTTCCCTTAAAGTATAATGTGTTGTAGCCAAAAGTAGTGGTTGGCTATACTTGCATGTACGGGTAAAACAGCTGTAATGCTGCCATTGCAACACATCATAGCAATAGAAAAAAGCCTGAAAGTATAAAAGAGAGTCAAAAAGGCTTAAATTTGAAAACCTGCTACCTGTAGTCGGTTCAAAAATCAAGGGAAGAAACAGAGAAAACAGAAGTATGAAACTGCTGAAATGTATAGCCGCGGCAACCATGCTGGTGGCATTGCTTCCGCTGGCGGTGCTAGCGCAAAAGCCGAAAGGCAAAGATCAATTAGTGACTATCTCTACGCCACAAGGCGATATCAAACTGGTGCTTTTTGATGATACCCCGCAACACAAAGCCAATTTCCTGAAGCTGGCAAAAGATGGCTTCTACGATGGCACCACTTTTCACCGCGTTATAGATGGGTTTATGATTCAGGGGGGAGACCCGAATACCAAAGACGATGACCCTAGAAACGATGGCGCGGGAAACCCCGGTTACACAGTGCCAGCCGAGATCAACCCGATGCACAAGCATGTGCGTGGCGCTGTTGCCGCTGCCCGTCAGGATGACCGGGTAAATCCGGAGAGAGCCAGCAGCGGCTCACAGTTTTATATTGTAGAAAACCACGATGGCACCCCCATGCTGGATGAGGTTTACACTGTATTCGGGCAGGTAGTGGACGGGCTTGATGTAATAGACAAAATTGCCGAGCAGCCGAAAAGTGGCAGGGATCGGCCATTATCAGATATAAAGATGAAGGTGACGGTGGAGCAGGTAAAGAAGAAGAAGATCGCCAAGAAGTATGATTACAACTACAACACCCAATCACTAGAGAAGAAATAGCATGAAGCGCATACTTATAACTGGTTCTAACGGACTGTTGGGACAAAAGCTGGCTGAATTACTATTGCCAAACCAACATGTAGCGTTACTGGCAACCAGCCGGGGAGAAAATAAACTGGCGGAGCTTTACCCAACGCTGCCTTTCAGAAGTATGGATGTGACCAATGCGGAGCAGGTGGAGCTAGTGGTGAGTGAATTTAAGCCAACGCACATCATTCACACGGCCGCCATGACAAACGTGGACCAGTGCGAGAGCGACCGCGACGGAGCCTTGTTGCTGAACCGTGATGCTGTGCAGTACCTGGTAAATGCCTGCGAGAAGTATGAGGCACACCTTATTCATGTAAGCACCGACTTTATTTTTGACGGTGAAAACGGCCCGTATGATGAAACAGCTGAAGGCAGCCCAGTAAACTTCTACGGAGAAACAAAGCTGATGGCAGAGCAAATCGTGCAGCAGGCTACCTGCAAGTGGGCTATACTTAGAACTGTGCTCGTGTATGGTGTAGTAAACGATTATGGCCGAACCAACATTGTGCTTTGGGTGCGTGATAGCCTTAGAGCAGGAAAAGTGATCAAGGTAGTAACAGATCAGTTCCGTACGCCAACCTTGGCTGAAGACTTAGCCATGGGGTGCTGGCTGATCGCTGATAAAGACGCAGAGGGCATTTTTAACATCTCCGGCTCTGAAATGCTAACACCCTATGACATGGCCATGCAAGTAGCCGATTACTTCGCGCTCGATAACTCCCTGATCGATAAAGCAGATAGCAGTACTTTTTCTCAACCTGCCAAAAGACCGCTACGCACAGGCTTCATCATCCGCAAAGCAGAAACTGAATTAGGTTACCGCCCGCACTCTTTTGCAGAGGGCATACGCATGGTAGCAGAGCAGGCAGATGCATAAACCGAAGTCTACACATGACAACAGGCTTATACCTGAAACTTAACAGTTAAACATTAAAAATATTTGATTTTTAATGGTGCTATCGGAAGCAATACCTATATTGGAGCCTTAAAATTCTGTCTATTACCACCTTATTATCTAAACTAAACTAACTAACACTTCTACCCTTTTTATGAGTGCTAACAAAGAATCCTGGGGCTCACGCGTCGGTCTGATCCTGGCCATGGCCGGAAATGCTGTAGGTCTCGGAAACTTCCTGCGCTTTCCGGTGCAGGCGGTACAGAATGGCGGAGGCGCCTTCATTATCCCTTATCTTATCTGTTTCCTGGTGATGGGTATTCCCCTGCTGTGGATAGAATGGTCGATGGGCCGCTTCGGGGGTAAGTTCGGACACCACTCTACACCGTTTATTGTAGATACCATGGGCAAAAATCGCCTTTGGAAGTATATTGGGGTGTTCGGTATCTGGACAAATATCGCTGTTGCTGCTTACTACTGCTACATCGAGTCCTGGACACTTTCGTATGTGATGCACTCTATCGTTGGCACCTTCAAAGACCTGGATCAGGATGGCGTAGGAGCATTCTTTAACGAGTATGTGTCTATTGGCCAATCTACCTTGGGCATTCCTTACGAGCCGGTTGTGTTTTATGTGCTGTGCTTGCTGCTGAACACCTGGATTCTGTCTCAGGGCTTAGCCGGTGGCGTAGAGCGTGTGGCAAAAGTAGGTATGCCTTTGCTGATTTTATTCGGTGTTTTCCTGGCTTTTAAAGGCTTTACCATTACAGCCGGAGAGGCTGGAGCTATCAACGATAGTTCAGTTGGCCTTAACTTCCTCTGGACGCCTAACTATGACCAACTGTGGTCTCCGACAGTATGGCTTGCAGCTGCCGGTCAGATCTTCTTTACCTTATCGGTAGGTATGGGTACCGTGCATTGCTACGCTTCATACGTGCGCTCCAGAGACGATATCGCATTGAATGCCATGTCGGCTGGTTGGATGAATGAGTTTGTGGAAGTGGTATTAGGTGCTTCCATTCTGATTCCGATTTCTATCGGCTACTTAGGTATAGACCGTGTAACGGAGCTGGTGCAGTCTGGCGGTTTGGGCCTTGCCTTTAAAACCTTGCCATACCTGTTCTTCCAGTGGGGCGACGTAATCGGTGCTGTAGCCGGTGTCATGTGGTTTGGTTTGCTTTTCTTTGCTGGCATCACCTCATCACTTGCCATGGGCACGCCCTGGATCGGTTTCTTACAGGACGAGTTCAACTGGAAGCGCAAGTCTGCTGCCTGGTCGTTTGGTTTGATCGTACTGGTCTTAGGTATGCCAACAGTATTGTTCTTTAAGTATGGCGTTTTTGATGAGTATGATTACTGGGCCGGTACCGTATCGTTGGTTGTATTTGCCTTAGTAGAGACTATCCTGTTTGCCTGGGTGTTTGGTATGGATAAGGGCTGGAAAGAGATTACTTCCGGTGCCGATATCAACGTGCCAGGTTTCTATAAGTACATCATCAAGTTTATAACGCCGCTGCTGTTGCTGTGGGTGTTTATAGGCTCGCTGGTAACACCTAAAGGTGGCGACTGGGGTAAAGCATTTGCCGGTGAGTGGGTGCTGGATGACAGCTCTATCATTAATAAACTCAAAAATGTAAGCCTGAAGCGCCAGTTGGCCGAAGCCACTGACCCAGCTGTGATACACCAACTGCAGGAAACGCTGTTCTTTGTGAATGCCTCGCGAATTTTGCTGGTTACAGTATTCCTGAGCATTGCCGCACTTGTTTACATTGCGTATAAGAAAAGAGTTAGAGAAGGGAGAATCCAAAAAATATGAACACATCAGCACTAGTAATCATGCTTACCACCATGTTGATGGTAACTGGTCTTATGATTTATTTTTTCTTTCGGGTGATAAATACGCCGCCTAAGCCAGAGCCGGACTCTTACCTCGACAACGACGATGAACCGGAGCGACAGGTAAAACCGTAAAATCATACATGAAGAAAATTAAGCTCTGGATACGTAAACACTTTGGCTTTTCGCAGCGCGAGGTTGTTGGTTTCCTGTGGCTTCTCACCATAATGGTGCTGCTTACGGCAGCACCATTTCTTTTTAGCCTGTTTTCCTCTTCTGAAGGAGCCTTTTCCTCCGCTGCAGATCGGCAACTACTCGATAGCTTAGCGGCCCAACTGGAGACAAGGCAGCCAGAGCGGACCAACAAGTATAAAGTGCCTGCGGTGGCCTTGCGTCCGTTTAATCCAAATCAGCTAACGGTGGAGGAGTGGCAGGCATTCGGTTTGCCAAAGTACCTGGCGCAGCGCATTCTTAACTACCGCACTAAAATAGGTGACCTCACTTACAAAGCCGAGCTTGGTACCATCTATGGCTTGCCTGATTCTGTGTTCCAGCGGCTGTACCCTTACATACAGCTACCGGAGGAGCGACCAAGCAAGTATAAAAAAGACAGGTATGCCAACCGCCCTGCTCCAAACCCTGCCTGGAGCAATAGCCGGCCTCCCCGCGAAAAGTTTATACTTGCTCCGTTCAACATCAACACGACTGATACTACGCAGCTAAAGCAAATCAGGGGCATAGGCAGTAAGCTGTCTGCACGCATTATCAAGTACAGAAATGGCTTGGGCGGTTTCTATAGTATGGCGCAACTGCAGGAGGTATATGGTTTGCCGCCAGAGATAGTAGATAGCCTGCAGAAGTATACGTTTGTGCCAAAAAGTTATACTCCGGCCCCACTGAACATAAACACAGCCACTGCTGATGAACTGAAGGCACACCCTTATATCTCATCTAACGTGGCCCGGGCTATTGTGGCATATCGGGAGCAACACGGCAGGTATAGCCAAGTAGAAGAGGTGCGGCAGGTGAAGCTGGTAACAGCGGAGCTATTTGAAAAGCTAAGGCCTTACTTAACGCTTTAGCTTAACCAGACCTCGCAGTGTGCGCAGCTCCTGCGAGCGTCTGGTGGCAAGTATGCTATCAAATTTACAGCCTTCGGAAGATAACATGCGCTGGTTTATACTTCCGAAGGTTGGATTTTATTTCTCTGTTTTCGGCAGGTAAGCCCGATAAACCGCCGCCAAATCCTCTTCGCCAAATCCTTGTTCTTTTACCTGACCAAAAACCTCTTTGGTGGCCTGTAATGACGGCAGCGCAATGTTCTGCTCGTAGGCAGTTACACTTGCCAGGTGCAGGTCTTTATGCGCCCACTCCAGCGGAAACTCAGGAGAGAAATTACGGTCTAGGAGCTTAGGCTGTTTCAGCTTCAGGAACGGTGCTGCGGCTGGTCCGCCAAGCAAAGTCTTGCAGAGCATCTCTTCTGAAATACCCATAGCAGTTCCCAGTTTTAAAGCCTCAGCGAAAGAAGCCATCGCCTGTGCCAGCATCATGTTGTTGGCCATTTTCATTCCTGCCCCTGTGCCATGCGCGCCTACATGTACAGTTTCTTTGCCCATTACATCCAGCAGCTCCTGTACCTGTTGCACATCGGCAGCTTCGCCACCAATTAAAAAGATTAGATCGCCTTTCTCAGCAGGTACCAGAGAGCCGGACACAGGGGCATCCAGATAGCGGTGGCCTTGCTTTGTGGTTTGCTTGGCCATTTTTACAGTGAAAGAAGGGTTTACGGTGCTGCAGTTTACCCAAAGCGAATTCTCAGGCAGTGAATCTACAAATCCATCTTCACCAAACGCTACCTCTTCCACGGCCTCAGGGGTAGATAACATTGTGATGACAACATCGCATTGCTTGGCAAGGTCTGTTGGAGAGGTGGCGCGTGTAGCACCGTTATTTACCAGTTCATCTGCTTTAGACTGTGTGCGGTTGTAAACCACCAGTTCGTGGCCTGCTTTCTGTAAGTTGGCAGCCATACGGCTGCCCATTATGCCTAATCCTATGAATCCTACTTTCATCGATATCAAAAATGGTTATTAGCTTAACTATACTATTGTTTTAAACGGTAAAAGACGAGAATGTTTAGCAAAACACGAAAAGGTACAGTAGTCTGTTACAGCAGTTCCTGTAGCATGTTTATGGCTTTTTGCAGCGCCTGTTTCTCTGATTTAAAAGTTAGCATTTCCTCTGCCTGTGCGATAGGTACCCAGCGGGCCTCGTTTACCTCCCAATCGTGGTCGGTAACGTTGCCGGAAATGTAGCGCAGTAGGAAGAAGTGAACAAACTTATGAAACCGGACACGTTCAGAGCCTCGGTTACCAACATACCAGTACTCGATTGTGTCGATCTTGCGGAGCAGTTCTGTAGCAATGCCAGCTTCTTCTCTAACCTCACGTACAGCTGTCGCCTCAGGTTCCTCGCCTTTGTCTACAATGCCTTTGGGGAGTTGCCAGCGAGCCTCTTTGCCCACCGAAATCAAGGCTACCTCTACGTCAGATGTTTCGGTCAGGCGAAAAGCCACACCACCCGAAGAAACTTGATCTACGGTGGTTAGTTTCGGCTTGGCAGCATTAGGATCTGAGTTTGTGCCCATACTTCAAGTATAAATCAGGAGATCATAAAACCAGAAAGCTTGCTTTAAAGCAAAGGCTTTTGGCTAGTTTACCGCTGTTTATACTTGATGTGTTGCTACAAAGATTTACTGTACCTTAGTTGAGTCCTGTGCCAGCTGCTTGCGCTGTTCGTTTAGCCAAAGCAGGGTCGGGTTATAGGCCATATCATGTACGCCTACATATAGTAGCAACTTTACATTATTTGATTGGCGGCTAAATACAACGGCTGGGTCACCGTTAGAAAAGTATTTATCCTGATCTGTGCCCTGTAAACCTTCCGGCAACGCCTGTTCCTTTACAATATAATTCATCTGCTCCTGCGAGATCGTATCAGAGGGATGGGCCAGAATGTTAAAAGCACGGATAGAGTGGCTGGCTGGCACTAGCAGATCGTTGATGCCATGGGCAATGAATATAGGAACATCTTTTGCCTGGTGTATCTGTGTGCTGGGGCTACGCTTTTTGCCTGCATCAAATGCCGGAGAATCTGGCAGCGGTTCTCCGCCCAAGGCTGAAATGATCTGGCTGTTATACTTGCGGTGTGGGTAATAGAGGTTAAAATCATACCAGTCCGGAATGTCGAATACAGGTACCCAGGCAGCTACACCAGCCCACATGTCTGGGTGGCGGCTGGCTGTTACCAAGGCTGTCATGGCACCTCCCGAAGAGCCTACCAGGTACACGCGCGAAGAGTCGATATGTGCCTTCTTCATTGCAAAATCAACCGCGTCCATTATATCCTGTATGGCTACGTCAGAGGCCATTGCTTCAGGAGTCTCAAACACGCCCCGAAAATTAGGCTGAATAAAAGCCCAATCGTATTTCTCGGCCCAAAGTGCGAAAGGCAGTGAAGGCACCTGTAGATAACCGCTGCTCCAGCTATGCAATAGTACCAGTAAAGGCTTTTTTCGGCTCGATTCGGAGGCGTAAAACAAGGCAGGCTCAACCTGGCCATCGGCAGTAGATGTTATTTGCACATCCTGTATAGCAGGTAAGCCTTTCTTCCAGGCGGCCAGGCTTTCTGTGCCAACCTTGCCCGGATACTGTTTAGTGGTAGTATACTTCGACATCCGCTCGATTGGCGGAATAGGTTTATCTTCCTGTTTACAGGAGACAAGGCTAAGGCCAAAGAAAAGGAGTAATATAAAAGAGTGAAAGCTAGTCTTCATTAATAGTTGCTGTTGCTAAGCGCAAAGGTATATTTCGGTTGTACTTCTACAAGAACTGTGATAAGATAAAAATGTTGCGCAAAGCATAGGGAGATGAGACGGTGAAGCTTTTAGGGAATTTTACCTGCACAACTATATCTTAATGTGTCAGCAGTTCTGCCAGCCCTTCCTTCTCAAAAAGTATCTTCCCGATTTTAAGGTCCGACCAGCCTTCCTGCAACTGGTAAGAGAAGCGCGGGTAGTCATTATCTAACTCACAGGCAATGTTATACTTCTTGATTTTGTCAGAGGCCACGTCATCTTTTAGCTGTAGTAAATGAGTAGAGATAAAGAAATAAGAGTTGCTATACTTGGTGAGGCCATTTACAGTTGTTCGGGTAATCTCAAGCGCATCTTCAATGTTAGTGCCCCGAAAAATCTCATCGAAAACAGCGAAGCACTTTTTAGCAGCGCCAGCTTCCTGTACTACCGTCTTCAGGTTCTGGATTTCAGACATAAAGTGGCTGTAGCCGCTGCGTAGGTTATCGTTGGCGTTGATGATGATGGCTATAGTATGGAAGAAAGGAAGTGTGCAGCTGCTGGCCGGAACACCAAAACCTATGTGTGCCAGGTAAACGCACAGCCCCACCGACCTCAGCAGCGTAGATTTTCCCGACATGTTCGGCCCCGTGATCAGCACCACATGCTGCAGGGGCGTTAGCTGTAAGCTGTTCTTTACCGGTTTTTCCAGTATAGGATGGTAAAAGTCTTCTATCGTAAACGCATCCTCTGAAAAGGTTGGAAAGCAGAGGTTATTGGCAACAACACCTTTGGCGATAGACCAATAGGCTTCAAAATAAGCCATACTTTTCCAAAAGCTGCTCACCTCGTTTTCGCTAAGGCTACTGAGCGTTTTACAGAAACGAGTAGCTGCCGACAGCGAAAACTTATTTTCACGAATCAAATAGGCATTGGCTGTAAGGTTCAGCTGCTGTAAAAAGCCGAGCATAGTCTCCAACTGCTTCCTGAATGGTTCGGGAAACGCTTTTACGTCTAGTCGCTGGAAACAAGTTGTTTGTAGCTTATGCAGGAGCAGGATTGTCTGAACTGACTTGGAGCGAAGCCTATGCCTTTCTTCCTCTCCTGTGAAAAGCTGAAAAGCGGCTTTAAACTTGTTCTGCTCCACTACAAGCCGTCTTGTTGCAATGTCGTTCAGGAATACACAAACCTCCCGTGCATCCAGCCGCTGGTAAGTATAACTGCCTATAACCTGCCAATTGCTGATAAAGCTTTTAAGAATATTTTGCCTGCCATATACTTCCTCCACAGTATCAGGTACCGTTTGTAAAACCTGATACAGCACCTCTGCTGCATAATCGCCTATGGTATAATCAAACAACGGCAGAATGTCTCTTTTGAGGTTAAG
The DNA here is from genome assembly GCF_042678745.1 of Pontibacter rugosus. Classification (NCBI taxonomy): domain Bacteria; kingdom Pseudomonadati; phylum Bacteroidota; class Cytophagia; order Cytophagales; family Hymenobacteraceae; genus Pontibacter; species Pontibacter rugosus. The sequence goes on from NZ_JBHTLD010000003.1 coordinate 29,160, forward strand.
GTCGTGTACCTGCAGCATAAGGAAGGAGGTTGTTTTTGATAAGATAGCTCTTTTTGAATTCAGACGTAAGTATAGCTTCAGATAATTAACCCTTTCTGTCTCAACAGTTCACTTCCATCTCTAACTAAATCCTGCTAACTTGCTCTGTTTGCTTAGACTTTACCTTAAAATCTTTCGTTAACGAGGCAGTAACATAAGAAATTGTTTTAGTGATGCAGCACTTAGAGGCACAACAGCAGGTATCGCCGGTAAGCCCGGCGGAGTACGACGAAGTTATGAAAGTATGGGAAGCTTCTGTGCGGGCTACACATCATTACCTCAAAGAGAAAGACCTGCAGTTTTACAAGCCACTGGTGCGTAACCAGTATTTAAAGGCCGTAAAGCTTACTTGCATCCGGCATAATGACGGACGCATAGCCGGTTTTATGGGTACTGCCAAAAAGAACCTGGAGATGCTTTTTATCCACCCTCAAAGCCGTGGGCAGGGTATAGGCAAAAAGCTGTTGCTGCACGCTATTAACCAGCTTCAGGTGGAGAAGGTAGACGTAAACGAGCAAAACGAGCAGGCAATTGGGTTTTACGAGCGCTTCGGCTTCCGTACCGTAGAACGTTCTGATGTAGATGGTACTGGCAGGCCTTACCCGATTCTACACATGCAACTGCCCTTTTAAAACAAAATAAGCACACCTGTAAGGAACAAAGGAGAGATAGAGACATTGATGAAAGACATCCTTAAAAACTACCGAAGAAGGCTTTTGAACCTGGGCTCCAGCAATAGAGCTTTGGTACTGCTGCGCCTGTACCGGGAGCTGCACTTGGATGTAGAGGCGTTAGATTTTGTAAATGGCAAACCTGCCTTCGAAATAATAGATAAGCTGCTGAGCGGCAAAAAGAAGATTACGCTGAGTCCTTACGCCGATAGCCGCCATGCCCCCGTGGCTGCGGTAAGTCGTCGGCTGCGGTTTATAAAGCGCAAGGCTGAGATGGTATTTGAGGAGCGCGGCAGCAAAGAATTATACTTGGGCTGGCCCTTTGTGCACGGCAAATTTTCGGATGGCACAGCGGTACGCAGTCCGCTTTTGTTCTTTCCGGTGCGGCTGCAGGTAAATGCGGCGCAGGAATGGGAGCTGCAGCCCGATGAGGCACAGCCGCCACAGTTTAACCAAAGCTTTTTGCTGGCCTACGCACACTACATGGGTACGCCTGTGGCAGAAGAGCTGTTGGAGCTGGATTTAAGCACCTTACCGCAACAGCCGCTAGAGTTCCGCACAAAGCTGTACGAGCTTTTAAAAGAGCAGCAGCTAAGTATAAATGTGGGCCGGGAGTTCTTCACAGATAAACTTATACGCTTTACAGATTATAAAAAAGCCGATTACGAGGCGGAGCTAAAGCCGGGGCAGTTGCACCTGGAGCAGGAGGCAGTGCTCGGAATTTTTCCGCAGGCGGCTTCTTACCTGTTGTCTGATTATGATGCGCTGCTGGAGCAGGAAGATCTGCTGGAGATGGAACAGCTGTTCGGTACTTCAGATGCAAGTATAAATCTGGCGGTGCAAGCGCAACATACCTTCACTGCTTTTGCTATGGATGCCTCACAGGAAGTAGCGCTGCAGGCCGTAAAGCAAGGGCAGTCGGTGGTGGTGCAGGGGCCACCGGGTACAGGCAAATCACAGCTTATCTGTAACCTGGTGTCTGATTTTACAGCACGTGGTAAAAAAGTGCTGGTGGTGAGCCAGAAGAGGGCTGCTTTGGATGTGGTATACCGCCGTTTATCGCAACAGGGGCTGGGTTCATTTGCCGCCCTTGTACATGATATCAATGCCGACCGCAAAGCTGTTTTTACGCAGCTGCGCGAGCAAATAGACCAGTTAGACGAATACCGCAAGCAGAACCTGGCGCTCAACAGCATCTACACCGACAGAGAGTTTCTGGAAGTAGGCCGTGGTATCAACAAAAACCTGGAGAAGCTGGAGAACTTCAAAAGTGCTTTGTTTGACACGAGCCGCAGCGGCTGGTCGCCGAAAGAGCTTTACCTGAGCAGCAGCCTGCAGCGCCCGCACATAACACTAGCCTCTGCTTATAAAAGCCTGCCGTCTCATGCTTTAGTTGAGTTCCTGCCTCGCTTGCGGCAGTACATACAGCAGGCCATTCCCTGGCAAAAAGAGGAGTTTGTGTGGCAGGAGCGGCGCAGCATGAAAGACTATACCTGGCAGGAGCGGCAGGAGCTGGAGCAGGTAATACAGGCGTTGCCAGACGAGCATGCGGTGCTGCTGCAAAACATGAGCGACCTGAGCGGCTATGCCTTTACGTTGGCAGAACTACCCAAGTATAAAGCTGCTTTAGAAAAAGTGAAGCAACTACAGGCACTGTTGGCGCAGGAGGGGGTAGAGCAGGCGTTGCAGCCACTCCTTCAGAAGCAGGCTGATTTAAAGGAACTGCAGACACAGGTACTGCGATTAAAAGCACTGTATCTGGCAAGTCCGGCCCCAGATGGTGCCATAGCTGCCGCAGATGTAGCAACAGTAAAAGCCGCCTTGGCCAAGTATCAAGAACAGCAGGGGCAGCTGTTAAAGCGTATTAGTTGGTACTTCTCCACTGAGAAGCAAATACTCAAAAACACGCTGTCAAAGTATAAGCAGGAGCTGACGGATGCCGGCGTTGGAGAGCTACAGCGTCGGCTGGTGCTACGGCAACAGGCAGAAGAACTGATAAAGGCTATCAACGCAAGTATAAAAGCGGGTCTCAGAATAGACAGTAAGCCAGCAGAAATACTGCAGAAGCTTCAGGTGCTGGAGCAGGCGATGCAGGCGCACAAAGTTTTGCGAAAGCTGTACAACGACAAGATCCTTCACGAAAAGCTACTGCACATTGTGCAATTGCCGGGGCACCTGCAAGCTTTAGTGCAAAGTATAAATCAGGCAGAAGACAAGTATAAATTCTGGCTAAAGTGGCTGACTGAAGTACAGGTGCAGCGCCTGGCGCAGGACAAAGCCTATAAAGATGCCCTGCTGCAGGAGCTACCCGAGGTGTTTGAGCACCTAGTAGCTTTCGATACACTTCTGGTTTCTTTTACCGATGCCGAGCGCAAGGTGGCAAAACTGTTGCTGGAGCAAGGTATAAAGTCGGCTGACGAAGGCGAGCGTTTGCTTCTGAACAGCATTTACCTGGCTTGGCTACATGAATTGGAGGGGCTGCAGCCGATCCTTCGCTCCGCAAGTAACGGTGAGCTGGACAGGGTAGAGGAGGAACTGCAGAACCAGCTGCAGCAGAAGCAGGAGCTAAGCCAGGAGATTGTGCTGTCGCGGTTGCGGGAGCAGGCTTATAAGGATGTTGAACTGAATCGTCTTGGCAATCCGGTCACCTACCGTCGTTTGCATGCGCAGGTAAGCAAGAAGCGCAGCCTATACCCGCTCCGGAAGTTGTTTGCTATGTTCTCGGAAGAACTGCTGGACCTCGTGCCTTGCTGGCTAGCCTCCCCGGAAACGGTGTCGGCGGTGCTGCCGCTGGAGCGTTGTTTTGATCTGGTTATTTTTGACGAAGCCTCTCAGTGCTATGCCGAAACAGGCATACCAGCCATGTTGCGCGGCAAGCAGGTGGTGGTGGCAGGAGATGCGCAGCAGCTAAAGCCATCAGATATTTACCGTGCCCGCTGGAACGGTGCGGAAGGCGAAGACGAAGCAGAGGAGCTATCAGCAGAATCTTTGCTGGAATTGTGTGGTTTATACTTGCCACAAACCATGCTCACACAGCATTACCGTAGCCGCTATCCTGAGCTTATTGAATTCTCGAACCGTTACTTTTATAAAAGTAAGCTGGAACTGATACCGGAACTGCAGGATGCCAATGCCCGCCAGCCTGCCATCCGGTTTGTGAAGGTGCACGGGCTGTGGCAGGATAACCAAAACCTGCTGGAGGCGCAGCGCGTGGTAGAGCTTGTGCTGCAATACCTGCAGGAAGGGCAGGAGGATTTAGGTGTGATCACCTTTAACTATAATCAACAGATGCTGGTGCAGGACATGCTCGAGGTGGCAGCGCAACAGCAAGGTATACCTATACCTGCCTCGGTACTGGTAAAGAACATAGAAAATATACAAGGTGATGAGAAGGAGGTAATCATACTTTCTGTTGGGTATGCGCCAGATGAAAAAGGCAAAATGGCCATGCAATTCGGTAGCCTGAACCAAAGCGGTGGCGAGAACCGGCTGAACGTAGCCATCACGCGCTCTAAACAGCAGGTGGTGGTGGTAAGCAGCATTCGGGCAGAGCAGTTGCAGGTAGACCATACCTTGCATGTTGGGCCGAAGCTCCTAAAAGATTACCTGCACTATGCCCAGCAGGTTAGCCGACGGTACTTTGAATACAAGCCTAAAGCAGAGAATAATCCTGCACGGGTGCCTCTGCTGAAAGAGGTACTGGCACAGCAGGTACAGCACCTGAAGCCGGAAGTGCCTTTCGCTGACCTGACGCTACTGAAGGAAGCCGCATATGAAGGTGTAGTGCTCACAGACGATGATTTATACTATAGCGCCCTCTCTGTCCGGCATTCGCACGCAGACATACCACGGCTGCTAAAGGAGCGCCACTGGCCTTACACGCGTGTCTACAGCCGCCAGTTTTGGGAAAAGCCAGAGAAAACAGTGAGAGAGCTGAAAGATAGCCTGAAAGGTAAGAAGCTGAAGAGTTAAAACCGGAGCGCATCATAGGTGCAGGTGTCCACCTATAATGCGCTCCGGCAAAAGCATTTAATAAACGTAAATGAGCAGGCGTTCTGCTTCACAGCGTACTGATTTCTGATTTCTCTGCCACAAGCGGACGTTTGAGCCATGAGTAATGTGTACCTGCCGCAAGTTTAGCGATAGCGTAACTTGTGGCTTTTATGAAGCAAGTTTTCAACTTGCATGCTGCGGAAGTAGAAAGTTGTGGCTTAGGTTAAAATGAGGTTTTAATAAAAAGTCGATACAAAGAAGGTTGTATAGCAACTATAACTTCGTATTAACTCCTAACTTTCAAACGTCTTAAGCTTTGCTCTACAAGATCTTCACCATATACGTTTACTTCCAAAGCCTTTTCTGCGGGTGTGGGGCTGATAGGCGGAACGGAGACTTTGAGAAGCCCGATTTCAAGTATAAAGTAAAGAAAATAGCGCGGCTGGATAAACGCATACAGGAAAGCTCTGGTCTTGCCCACGCCCCCGACAGCACTTTTTGGACTCACGGCGACAGTGGCACTCCTCCCGATTTGTACCGCTTTAACCTGAAGGGTGAACTGCTACAAACACTGCCTCTTGCTCTAAAGAACCGTGATTGGGAAGAGCTAGCTGAGAGTGAGGAGCAGCTTTTCATAGGAGATTTTGGAAACAACCAGAACAGCCGTAAGGATTTGCGTATCCATGTTCTGAACAGGCAAAACTATACTTTAGAAGGCACCATCAGCTTTTCTTTTGAAGATCAGGCTGCTTTCCCTCCAGATAAAAATAACCAGCATTTTGACCTAGAGGCTTTCTTCTATCACCAGGATTCGCTGTACCTCTTCACTAAGAGCCGTGGCCGCAACAAGCAGTTAAAACTTTATACCTTGCCCGCCACGCCCGGGAATCATGTAGCACAGCTACGGGAGCAAATGCCTGTAAAAGCCATGACCACAGCCGCAGCCCTATCACCAGACGGGAAACGGTTTGCCATACTTGGGTATGGAAGGGTATACTTATTCGAAGTGCAGAATGACAACATCAGTCTCAACGGCAAACACTACTGCCTGTCTGCAGGTAAAACCGGGCAGGCCGAAGCCATACTTTATACTTCCCCAAACCAGTTGCTGCTTACCAACGAGGGCGGAAAAGTTTTCAGCCTGACGCTGAAGGAGAAGAAGAAGTAGAGAGTACATAATATCTGGGTAACCTGCGCGTGATGGTTATATAACTATTCTGTAATACTGAGGTAATTTATGGTGCTTAATCTTGCTGTTGAATAAAAACACACAGGAGCAGCATGAAGCAAATTCTACTCATTTTCTCACTTGCCTTGTCTATAGCTATGGGTGCTATGGCCCAGGGAACAGGGCTCGTAACCGGAAATATCAGGGACAAAGAACAGAAACTATCGCTGCCGGGGGCAACACTTAAGCTGACACCCGGCAACCGATATACCGTGTCTAACACCGTAGGCCGTTTTGAGTTCTTAGGTGTGCCTGCCGGAACGTATAACCTGGAGGTAAACTACCTGGGTTACCAACCATACAGCATGCAGCTAACTGTAACGGCTGGTAGCACACAGGAAGTAGCAGTAGAGTTGGAAGAAGGAAGTATGATGGGGCAGGAGGTTGTGGTAATGGGCGACCGTTTGCGTAGCCAGGCCAAGGCCCTGAGCCAGCAGCGCAGCAACCCTAACATCACCAACGTAGTGTCTTCTGACCAGATTGGCCGCTTTCCGGATGCTAACATCGGCGATGCGGTAAAACGTATACCAGGCGTTACCATGCAGAATGATCAAGGCGAGGCGCGTGATATCATTATCAGGGGCTTGGCTCCGGAGCTAAATTCTGTGACGTTAAACGGTGACCGTATTCCTTCGGCAGAAGGAGATAACCGTCGGGTGCAAATGGACCTTATTCCATCCGATATGATTCAGATGGTGGAGGTGAACAAAACACTTACACCCGATATGGATGCTGATGCCATCGGTGGTTCGGTAAACTTAGTAACGAGAGCCGCCCCAAATGCCCTGCGCGTGTCCAGCACCTTATCAGCTGGCTACAACCCTATCCGTGAAAAAGCGCTTTACACAGGCTCCTTCTTATTCGGCAACCGTTTCGCAGGCAACAAGCTAGGCGTTTTGCTAGGTGCATCTTATAACTACAACGACTATGGTTCTGATAATGTGGAAGCCGAATGGAAAGAAGACGACTTCGGAAACGTGTACCTGGGTTCGCAGGAAATCAGGAAGTATGATGTAAAGCGTGTACGCCGTAGTTTCTCCGCTGCCCTTGATTTCAACATCAACCCAAAAAACAAACTGTACCTGAATGGTATGTATAACTGGCGCGACGACTGGGAAAACCGTTTCCGGGTGACGTTTGATGATATGGAGCCAATATATGGTGCCAACGACAACATCATCGGTTTTGAGGGAGAAATTAAGCGCCAGACAAAGGGCGGCGTAGGCTCCGACAGAGTGGATAACCGACGCCTGGAAGACCAGCGTGTAAAGAATATCTCGTTGCGCGGCGAGCACCTGCTGGGCAGCAGCGTAGACCTGGACTGGACAATGACGTATGCCGATGCGCGTGAGAAAAGGCCGGGAGAACGTTACATTGAGTTTGAAACAGAAGGTGAGCTACTACAGGATATCTCTAACCCAAAACGGCCTTTTGCAGCGCCAAAAGAAGCAATACCAGCCAACGATTTTGAGTTCGCTGAGTTAACCGAGAACAATAACCTGACCACTGAGAAAGAGTATAGTGGCCGCGTTAACCTGCGCTTTCCGTTCTCGGTAGTGCCAGAGCAGAAAGGCCGTATTCGTGTTGGTGGCCGTGTGCGCATCAAAGAGAAAGACCGCAGCAACGACTTCTTTAGCTACGAAGGTTTAGGTGCCAACGAGGATGCACTTGCCAACTTGGGTGTGGTGCCATCGCTTGTCTTTAACGGCGACAATTTTCAGCCGGGCAGCAAGTATAGCCCGGGCAATTTTGCCAGCAACACCTTTTTGGGCGGTTTAGATTTGAACAATGCCAGCCAGTTCGAAAGATCAGAAGAAGGTTCTGAGTACCTGGCTGTAAACTACAATGCCAAAGAAAACATACTGGCAGGTTATGTGCGTTGGGACCAGGATCTTAGCGATAAGCTTTCGGTGATTGCTGGTGTTCGACTCGAAAACACGCATGTGAACTATACTGGTAATGTGGTGGAGGATGAAGAAGACCTGGAAGGCCAGCGCAAGCTTCAAAACGACTACCTGAACATCCTGCCAAGCATCACGCTGAAGTATAATCTCCAGAACGACCTGATTCTACGTGCCGCTTATACTACTTCTCTGGCAAGACCTAACTATTATGACCTGGTGCCATACTTCGACAACCGCCTGGAGGATGAAGAACTATACGTGGGAAATGCAGAACTGAAAGCTGCTAGCGCTCAAAACCTTGACCTGATGGTAGAAAAGTACTTTAAGTCGGTAGGGATAATCTCTGGTGGAGTATTCTACAAGAGCATCGACAACTTTATTTATACTTACCGCAACGAGCAGTATACTGCAGCCAACTTCGCAGCTGACTTCCCTGACCAAAACAATCCGATTGAAGCAGGCGATAACTTTACATTTGTGCAGCCAAGAAACGGTGAAAGCGTGGATGTATATGGTGTTGAAATAGCTGTGCAACGCCAACTAGATTTTCTGCCGGGCTTCCTGAGCGGCTTGGGTGTGTATGCCAACTACACGTACACGAAATCAGAGGCAAAAGGCATTTACAACCTCGATGGCGAGAAGCGTGAGAACATCGGTTTGCCAGGCACTACCCCACACATGCTTAACTTCTCTTTGTCTTACGAAGACAAGAAGTTTAACGCCAGGCTATCGGCTAATTATGCTGATGCTTACATCGATGAGCTGGGAGGCGAAACTTTCTCGGACCGCTACTACGATGAGCAGTTTTTCCTGGATGCTAACCTGTCTTACAAGCTGTCTAACCTCGTGCGTGTGTTTGCAGAAGCGAATAACCTCACAAACCAGCCGTTGCGTTACTACCAGGGCGTTAGCTCCCGCACCATGCAATTGGAGTACTACAGGCCACGTTACAACTTTGGTATTAAGCTAGATTTATAAGCATTTATTTCAACTAGAGAACCTGTCTGACTGGCTCTCCCTTCACACCACCCTTAGTTAAAAACATGAACAAGCATATACTTTCCTGCACTGCACTGTCACTACTGCTTCTTTCCTGCCAATCGCAGGAGCAAGTACAGGAGCAGACTACTGTAGAGGCAGTGGCTACCACTGATACTGCCGCTTTAAAACCTGTTGTTATCACCCAAGAAACTAAGCACGACACCGACGATCCTGCCATTTGGATAAACCCGCAGGATGCAAGCAAAAGCCTTATCGTCGGAACAGACAAGAATTCTGATGGTGCCTTGTATGTGTATGATTTGGAAGGCAAGATTATCCGTGAGAAAGTTGTAACAGGTTTAAAGCGCCCTAATAATGTTGACATTGCTTACGGCCTGATGCTCAACGGAACACCTACCGATATTGCCGTGGCAACAGAGCGTGAAACCAACAAGATCAGGATATACTCGCTACCAGACATGCAACCTATCGACAATGGTGGGATAGATGTTTTTCCGGATGAGAATGAGCGGGCGCCTATGGGCATTGCGCTGTATACCCGCCCTTCAGACAATGCTATCTTTGCCATAGTTGGCCGTAAATCTGGGCCTAAGGCAGACTACCTGTGGCAGTACCGCCTGTCTGACGGAGGCAAGGGAAATGTTAAAGCAGAACTGGTACGCAAGTTTGGTAAGTATAGCGCTCTGAAAGAAATAGAAAGTATAGCCGTGGATAATAAACTGGGCTATGTATACTATTCAGACGAAGGTGTAGGCGTGCGTAAATTTTATGCCGACCCAGCCAAGAACGACAACAGCGAGCTAGAACTTTTCGGAGAGCAGGAGTTTATGGATGATAACGAAGGCATCTCTATTTACCCTACCGGCGACTCTACAGGATACATTATGGTATCAAACCAGCAGGCAAACACCTTTATGGTGTACAAGCGCGAAGGAGAGCCTGGCAACAAGCATCAACACAAACTGATAGCTGAAATTCCGGTGTCTACCCAAGAAAGCGATGGCTCCGATGTAACGAACGTAAACCTGGGGCCTAAATTCCCCAAAGGCATGTTTGTTGCTATGAGCGAGGGGAAGGTTTTTCACTTCTACGACTGGCGTGACATGGAAGCCAGAATAAAAGCAGCAGAGAAAAGTAAGCTTGTCCAAAAATAGGTCAGGCAGAGGACTTCAGTCCATCGTTCCGAAACAGCAGCGGCTACTTCTACAGGGGTAGCCGCTGCTGTTTTACTATAGCCCTGGTGCTGGCAGCATAACCTTTTTTTCAGGGCTGTAGTTAGAGAATACATTATCAAAGCAAACAAGAAGAACGATGCATACAACCATATTAGTAACAGGAGCCACAGGCACAGTAGGGCGTGAGGTGATAAAACAGCTCTCGATGCTAGAAGGCGACGAAATAAGAGTAAGAGCTGGCGTACATTCTGTCATAACAGGAGAGAACCTAAAGCGCCTGCCAGGAGTGGAAATTTCTGAGATGGACTTTGAAAACCAGGAGTCGCTACATGCCGCATTTACGCATGCAGATAAGCTGTTTATGGTGGCTCCTTTTGCCGATGACCAGGTAGAGATGGAGAAAACGCTGGTAGATGAGGCAAAGAGAACAGGCGTAAAGCACATCGTAAAGCTGTCTTCTATGGGTGCTGATGAGGAACCAGGCATCTTACTTGGCCTCTGGCACCGTGAGATTGAACGCTATATTGAAGACAGCGGCATCAGCTATACTTTCCTGCGGCCAACATCTTTCATGCAGAACTACATAGACTATAACGCAGCAAGTATAAAACAGGAGGGCAAGTTTTACCAGCCACTTGGTAACGGAAAGGTAAGCTATATAGATGCTCGAGACATTGCTGCCGTAGGTGTAGAGACTTTGCTAAAGGAAGGCCATGTAGGCAAGATATATGAGCTTACAGGTCCGGAAGCACTTTCTAATAATGAAGTGGCAGCACTGCTGAGCGAAGTAAGCGGAAAGCAGGTAGCGTATATAGATACGCCGGAAGCCGAAGCCAGGGAAGCAATGCTTGCACAAGGTACGCCCGAGTGGATGGCGGATGCCATGCTGGAGTTATATGGTGTTTATAAATCAGGGAGTGCCACTAAAACAACAACCACTGTAGAGGACGTAACTGGTCAGAAACCTCATACCATGCGCCAGTTTCTGGAAGATCACAGAGAGGATTTTGCTTAGGCTATACTTGATTTCAGGAAAATACCTGTTTCACAGTCACAAAAAAGCCCCTCCTGATTTATCAGGAGGGGCTTTTTATTGCTTATAAATTTAAACCTAGTCTAGGTCGCGGTAACGATTGCTGCGGCGGGTATTGTAGCGGTCACTGTTGCCACCTGAATTAGAGCCGCCTTGGCTGTTATCGTTATCACCGTAGCCACGGTAGTTCTCACGTGAGCTAGAGCCACGGTTGTCTCCGTAGTAAGAAGTGTTGCTATCCATTGAGCCGTAACGGCTTTGGTCGCCACCGTAGCCGCCTTGGTTGTAACCACCCTCGCGGTAGCCGCTCTGACCATAACGGCCTGAGAAGTTGCCTTGGTTAGAGCTGCTTGATCCGTAGCCACCCTGGCTGCTGTTACCTGAGCCATAACCGTAGCCACCGCTCATGTTGCTGCTGCTGCGGTTGCTGTCGCCATAGCCACCTCTGTTTGATGATCTGTCAGAAGAGCCGGAGCCGTAGCTTGATCCGCCGCTATAGCCTTGGCCATAGTCGCTGCCTTGAGAACCGTATCTTGCTGAACGATATTCATCGTCATAAGAACCGCCTCTTGAGCCATAACCGCCCTGGCTGCCGTAGCCACCTTGCATCGAGCTCTGAGAATCCCAGCCGCGCTGTGAGCCACGGTCGTCATTGTCATACTCGCTCATGCCTCTGCTAGAGCCATAGCCCATAGAACCGTAACGATCTCTGTCGCCGTAGCCACCTTGGGAGTTAGATCTATTCGGACCTGAACCTGTCATACCATAGCCGCCACCTTGCTGGCCGCTGCCATAGTTTCCAGACGATGATCCATAATTACTTTGGTTGCTCTGGTTACCGTAGCTCTGCGATGCAGAACCATAGTTGCCGCCGTGGCTTCCCATGCCGCCCTGGCCGTTCATTCTGCCGTAGTCGTCTTGGTTCGATGAGCCGGAGTTGCCACCACCATAGCCGCCTTGTGCCGACCCGAAGCGGTGTGAGCCTTGGTTTTGGCTGGTATAGCCTCCGCCCTGGTTGTTAAAGTTGCCACTTAAGCCGCTATCATAGCTGCCGTAGCTACCCTGCGATGAGTTGCCTTGTGTGCCGAAAGCACCAGAAGTACCACCAGAGATGATGCCTCCTTGTCTGTCGCCTTCTCTATCTTCGTAGCCACCTTGCATGCCGCCTCGGCTGGCACCAAAGTCCTGATCCTGGTTTCTTACGCGGTTGCCTTCAAAACCACCCTGGCTGCCATAGTTATAGCCGCCTTGTGATCCTTGTGAACCATAGCTGTTCTGGCCTCCTGTGTTGTTGCTGCCACCATAACCTGAACCGGAGCCTTGGCTTCCTGAGCCATAATTGCTCTGGTCACCGTAGTTGCCACTTTGCCCAGAAGAGCCATAGCCACTGTTGCCCTGGCCACCATAGTTACCCTGCGAGCCGTAGTCGCTTTGATAACCATAGCCACTCTGGCCACCGTAGTTGCCGTTTTGTGAGCCATACCCATAACCACCCTGGCTGCCGTAACCACTCTGGTTACCGGAACCACGCTGGTTGTCATTGTCAGAGCTGTTTTGGTCGCTGTTGCCTGACCCGTAGCCGTAACCACCACTCATGCCACTGCTTCTGTTGCTATCTCCGTAGCCACCTTGGTTCTGGTCGTTGCCCTGGAAGTTCTGAGATGAACCACTCGTCATAGAGCCATAATTGTTACGGTCTGAATCAGAGTTAGAGCCACCTGAGTTAGAAGAACTGTTGCTACTAGAGCTACCTGATTTGCTGCTGCTTGATTTAGCGCTTGGGCTATCAGACTTCTTAGAGCTGGAATCCTTCTTGCTGCTAGAAGAAGAGGTAGAAGTAGAACTCTTAGCCTTCGTGCCGGATGACTTAGATGCAGAACCTGTAGTTTTGCTGTCGGAGCTACTGCTTGGCGAGGAACTGCTGCTTGATGGAGAAGAGCTGCTGCTTGCTGAGCTTCCCAAAGAGCTGTTGCTGCTATTATTGTTGCTTGTATTGCTAGATGATGATGATGACGGATTTGTGCTCGATGAGCTGCTGCTCGAATTTGAGCTTCCGCTCGAATTCTGATCTTTTTCGTTGTCTTTCATAGTTCTGTTCTCTTAGAGTTTATTTAATGATATTAATTAAGTTTGCCTGTTGCCCCAAGGTGTAAGAGAACCAGCCGCAGGGGCAAAAAACTGGCTCCTTATTTAGTTGCAGTTATACTGCAACATTACGTGAGTAACATTGCTTTTTAAGTGTAACTGAATGTTTTAGCTATACGAACCACAGAGAACAGGGTTATTGCCTATGAGCACGACTGTAACTTGTAGAGCCTGTTTTTTTGAGGTACTGAAAGGGTGTTATAAAGTAATGCAAGGCTAACGCCGAAGTTACTTTTGAATTGGGTTGTAATAGCCGGAAAAGAGGGTAATTGCTTGATGTTGTAACGGTTATTATTTTGAATTTGCGTTGATTACATATTCAAAACTTCTACTTACATTTGCCTCATTATTAATTATTTTTTTTATTATAATGAAAACAGGTACAGTAAAATTCTACAACGTATCCAAAGGATTCGGTTTCATCGTAGCAGATGACACAAACCAAGACATCTTTGTGCACCAGTCAGGCCTAATCCACGAAGTACGCGAGAACGATCGCGTTTCTTACGAAGTTAAGGATGGCAAAAAAGGATTGAACGCTATCAACGTAGAGAAAATCTAAGTTAGATTTAAGCTGGCCGGTGGTCACTTTCAAGCATTCTTCTGCCCGCTCAGGTTACTGGGCGGGTTTTTTTATAGGGCGGTCTATGATTTAGTCTGCTCTTGTTTTTCACGGTTTCGTTCCTCGCCTTTCTCCAGTCCTTCCTGAATTAGCTCTTCTGCCTCCTGCTTATCTTCTATGTCAGCATGTGGATGTACCTGTTTTTCCTCGTGCTTCGGTTCATAGTTTAGAGTGATTGTCATTGGGAAATGGTCTGAACCAAATTTGCTCAGGCGGCGCAAGCTTACAAGGCGGAACAAAGGATCATAAAATACATGGTCGAGTGGGTAACGAAACACCGGAATGTGCGCATTGTAGGTGTTGTAAAAGCCTCTGCCTACGCGCGGGTCTATCATGCCGCTTACCTCCTTAAACAGCTTTGTTGTGTTAGACCAGGCTACATCGTTCAAGTCTCCGGCTACAACAGAAGGGTAAGCCGTTTTTTTAGACTCTTTGGCTACTAGCAACAGTTCGGCTTCGCGTGTTTCTGTGTTCAGCATTAGGCGAGGCGGTTGCGGGTGCACTGTAAACAAATCGAATTTCTTGCCATCAGGCAATTCCACTACTGTATAGAACGATGGGATATCATCTTCTACGTTAAACCTGATCTCGCTGTCATGCAATTTAAACTTGCTCCAAAACAACATGCCATACGTGTTTTCCAGGGGCTTTTTAATTGAGTAAGGATAGCGCTTGTCTAGCTCTTCACATACGTTGTCGTGCCATGCCTGATTGGGTTCGTTCATAACCAGCATGTCAGGGTCTTCTTTCAATACCACATCCAAAAACTTCTGATATTTTTTGTTTACCATCCGTACATTGGCCATCATCATGGTAAAGGAACTGTTGGGCTTTTCCTGCTCTGTTCGGAGCGCTTCTACTTTAGCCAGTGGGGTAAAATTATAGATATAGCGAATTTCGTTCAGAATAGCTAGTGCCCAAATTGTCAGCATGGCTATCTCTATGGGGCCATGTACTCCGAACAAGGAAGCATAGGCAACCAGGATAATACTTAAAAAAATAGCTACGTGCAGGCGCGGAAAGTCCATCACTCTGATCCACCAAAGGGGCGTGCGGATGAGCGGCAGAAAAGAGAACAAGGTGAATATAGAACCAAGTATTATTAGTGTGGATTTCATCTATTGACAGGTGCTTGTGAAGTTAGTGCATGTAAACCATACTCTTATAGGCAGAGTTTAGTTTCTGCATGTGTTATACGTGTTATTTACATGAGCCGGTGAATTAAATGAAGTACTAAAATAAAAAGCCCCACCTGCTAATTGCTTTCAGGTGGGGCTTTATCAGTACGATGAACTGGTGAGGTTACGGCTGTTTATTGTCTTTTGCGATTCGGACGCCAACTGCCTGTATATAGGGCAATGGATCGCGGCGCATATACTGGGTTAACTGCAACCTATACTTGCCCTGCTTGCTGAACTTAACGTTATCCAGTGCCAGTGCCTGCACGTCGTAAATATCGCTGGAGCCTTTACCCAAGGGCTTCCCTGTTTTTGAATCCATTAGCAGCACCTCATGCAGTTTCGCAGAGAGTTGGGTACTATCAGGGCCCATTAGTTGGTGGCGCAGGTACAGATTATAATAGTCGTATTGCAGGTTATACCGCACATTGAAAAAAACATCGTATCGCTGCGTGGTATCCTCTATCTCAAACTCAAACACAGGAGCATTGTCGATCTGCCAACTACCTTCAGGCAAATCTACGTTTTGCTCATACACCCGTGCCGGGTCGCAACTTACAAGCAGCAACAACAAGGCTGCTGCACACATCACTATACTGTTATGCATCGGTACGTGGTGGTTTATTACCCTGCTCAGGTTTTTTCCCTTTGAACGGTTTACGGGAGCGTCGCTTTTGCTTTTGCTCGCCCGTGCCTTGCGGAGCACCCTCCGGCGCATTTCCATTACCTGCTACCTCTGCTCTTGGCGGTCTTGGTTCACGGTTATCACGGCGCTGTCTCGGCTCACGGTTTTCGCGTGGCTCACGAGGCTCTCTGCTTTCACGGGGTTCTTTGTTCTCCTGCTGAGGTTCTCTGTCGTTTCTGTTTTTGTTACGCGGTGGCCGCTGTCTGCGTGGTCTTTCCTGAGCCGGCTGTTCACCTGCAGCTCGCTCTGGTTTTTCTTTTACAGTAGCAGTCTGCGACATTTCTGCTTTTTCCTGCTGTACCTCATCTACTCCGCCAAGTTTCTTCTTTTTCTTCTTTTTCTTCTTCTTGGCTTTATACTTGTCATCGAGGCGCTCCAGGCTGCCTTCAACCTGCGTAACAAATTCGTTCTGCTTTGGCTCTTCCTCTACTTCCAGCAGCAAGGTCTCCACAGGTACTCCTTTAGCATTTAACTCCTGTATCTCCTGCACCCGCTCAACCGGCACCGGATACCAGTTGTTGTCTCCTTTGTAGCCAAACCACATCATGCGTTTAAAGATGTCGGTCTTCTGAAGTATGGCATCACCTTGCTGTGTCTGTAACGGCCTGTTAACAGTAGGGATGTCTTTTAAGGCATCCATATAGGTTTCAAGCTCATAGTTAAGGCAGCACTTTAGACGGCCACACTGGCCAGACAGTTTGCTGGGGTTGAGCGATAGGTTCTGATAACGCGCTGCTGTGGTAGACACGCTTTTGAAATCAGTGAGCCAGGTAGAGCAGCAAAGTTCTCGTCCGCAAGAGCCAATACCTCCTAAGCGACCTGCTTCGTGGCGCAGGCTGATCTGGCGCATCTCGATACGGATCTTAAACTCCTCAGCCAGCTTCTTTATCAAGTCTCGGAAGTCTACACGGTCGTCGGCTGAGTAGTAAAAGGTGGCCTTAGCGCGGTCTGCCTGATACTCCACATCCGAAAGCTTCATTTTGAGGCGCAGCTGCTGAATAATTTCACGGCTGCGGTACATGGTTGTTCCCTCCTGATCGCGCACCTCGTTAAACTTCTCCATGTCGCGCTCATTGGCAATGCGGTAGATACTGCGAATTTCTTCGTTGTTATCTACCTTCTTCTTCAGCATTTGCAGCCGAACAAGTTCTCCTTTAAGCGACACGAAGCCAATGTGGTGGCCATTCGGCACATCTACTACCACTGCATCGCCGGTAGTGAGGTCAAGCCTGTTTATATTACGGTAAAAGTCTTTACGACCTCCTTTAAACCTTACTTCTATAATATCGAACTCCTCAAACGACATTGGAATCTCCATGTCGCTGAGCCAATCGAATACATTTAATCGATTACAGCCTCCCGTGCTGCAACCGCCGTTGCTTTTGCAGCCACCAACTACCTCTGTGCCATCGGCACTGGCCGTTTTGGTGCCGCATCCGCCACTAGAACACGAACTACATCCCACTTTTTATATCTCCTTATATAGCTAGGCTATTCTTGTTTTCTAAAATAGTTAATTAACAAATATAACAAATTTTTAGGCTTTTGCTTGGGCTGCCTTCAAAACTGCTACTTACGGCAACAACAGGAGCAGCTAATTGGTGCAACCTGCGTCTACAAAAGTGTTTTGTATGCTACCCATGAAAAAACGAAGAGGTTGTAGCAGGCTCAGAAATAAACCATAATTTTAGGAAATGCTACGGAAGTTATTTTCACATGCCGCCATTTATGGGTTGGCCGCCCAACTGCCACGTGTTGCCGGTGTGTTAGCGCTTCCTGTAATTACGCCCTACCTCACCACCGTTGATTATGGTGTGGCTGGGGTCATGTCTGCTTATCTGGCTGCACTTACTCTGATTCACTCGCTGGGGCTGGGTACAGTCGAGATGAATAGTTTTGTGAAATATCCGTTGCGTTATAAATGGATTTGGCGACAAATACATGGCTTCATGCTGCTTTGGTCTATCTTGTACAGTTGTATCATGTTTGCCGTGCTATATGCTGCGGTACCTGATGAGGCCATAGAGAACCGCTCGATGCTTGTGCTGCTGCAGGTGGTGCCTGTAGCTTTTCTAGCTCCTACTACTGGCTATGGCGGTATTACTTTTCTGCTGCGGCAACAACCTATGGCTATTGCCTGGCGCTCTTTTCTGGTGGGCGTGGTGATGGTGGCGCTAAACGTGTATTTCATTGCTGAACTGCGGTTGGGTTATATGGGGTGGTTTTATGCAAGTTTCTGTAGTGAGGTGCTGCACTTCTTTCTATACTTTAAGAAAGTATATTTTCAGGAGAAAATATGGCCGATTTTTAATTTTAAATGGCACCGGATACGGCACTCCCTTAAGGTTGGATTGCCTTTGGTGCCGCACAACTTCTCGTCTTTTTTACTGGATGCATCTGATAAACTTGTGCTGGATGCTTTGAAAATACCTATTGCACGCATTGGTTTTTACAGCCTTGCTTCCAGCTTTGGGTTATACTTTTCTGCTGCAACCAATGCCCTGGAGCAGGCCGCAAGCCCATTCTACTACAAATATTATGGTAATGCTGCCGATAAAACAGCTTTGTTGGCTGCCCGGAAAATGACTATTATCATGCAAGGGCTATTTTTGGCAGTAACTTTTATAGCCGCCCTTTGGATGAGAGAAGTCTTTCAACTGCTTATAAAAAATGAGGAGCTACAGCAGGCTTACCCACTAGCTATCATCATTTTGATGGGCTATAACTATAGGCCTATGTATTGGGCCGTTGTGAACAGACTGGCGTATGAAGAGAAAACTAAAGTGCTTTGGAAAATATCGCTTGTGGCTGGCTTAGGTAACGTGCTCCTTAACCTGCTGCTGATTCCGTTATATGGAGTAGAAGCAGCTGCTTTCACAACCTTTGCGGCACTTATGTACATGGGGTACAGCGGCTTCTTATTGAAAGAATATAAGCATTTGCCCCGCGTGCCACATTACCCCTTGCTTTGGCTGTTGGTGACTATAGGTTTTATGTTTTTAGTGTACTATCTATCAGAAGCAGCTGTTTCTGTAAAGGCTATACTGAGTTTTATTTTAGCAGTAATTGCTCTTGTTCTGATTACGTTTAAAATAAGGTTCAGAAGCCGCTGAAAAGTAGAAGATGTTAATTTTTAGTTACTTACTTCAAGCAGGTATAGTGTTAGCATAGAGAATCTATTTAAGACAAACAGATGCCAGAATTCCGTTTCACCTTTCTAAGCCCGCAGGAAATGCCCTTGGTGCGCAGTACTTTTCTGGAGGCGTTTGCAGATTATGCAGTGCCGATACAGCTGAGTGCGGAGCAGTTTCAGGCCAAAATAAAACGTGAGGGTATAGAGCCTAGTTTTTGTGTAGCCGCTTATGTAGGCGATGAAATGGCGGGTTTTATATTGACTGGGCTGGGAGAGTGGTTAGGGAAGCCAACTGCCTATAATGCTGGTACTGGTGTTAAACCTGCCTTTCGTGGGCACAGGTTAACTCAGCAGCTGTATGCTTTCTTGCTTCCTAAGCTTCGTGAAAGTGGTATAGAGCAATGTTTATTGGAGGTGTTACAGGATAATAGACCAGCACTCGTATCTTATCAAAGTATAGGTTTGCAGATTACCCGCTCCCTTTTCTGCTATCGGGCTCCAAAAAAAGAGATACTGTTACAGCCTGCTCCTCCTGGTAACATCACCATAGTACCTGTTAAACGTCCTGACTGGAAGATATACCAATGTTTCAGGGATGTAGCGCCAACATGGCAAAACAATGCTACTGCTGTTAAACGTAGTGCAGAAGATTGCATGATACTAGAGGCTGTTGACCAAGAGCAGGAGCGGATAGGGTTTATAGCTTTTTTTCCTAAAAACGGTGCTGTAGCGCAGTTGGCAGTAGATAAAATCTGGCGAGACAAGGGCGTTGGCACCGCGCTGCTGCGTGAGGCAATACGACAGACGCATGCTCCGGCCCTAATGTTCATCAATGTAGATGTGGCTGCTCAAGATCTGATTTCTTTCCTGGAACGGCGTTATTTTAAGCTTGTGCTGAAGCAGTATGAAATGCTGATGGAGATAGTATGAGCAATTTAATGCCTCTTCATCGGCTTATAGTCTAATAAGTACTCAGCGGATTATTTACTAAACCTACCTGCCATAATACGTACCTTTGTGCATCAACTAAAAGAAACTGAAGAATGAATATAGCGTGGGTATACTTGATATTGGCGGGTATTTGTGAAATTGGATGGGCCTTTGGCCTGAAGTATAGCGAAGGCTTTACGAAGCTCGGCGTAAGTATAATAACGGTTATCGTTATGATCCTTAGCTTCGTGCTGCTCTCGCAGGCGATGAAAACGTTGCCTTTAGGTACAGCCTATGGAATCTGGACAGGCATAGGAGCTGCTGGCACTGCTTTGCTTGGTATGATTTTTCTGAATGAGCCTCGTGACGTTATCCGTATTGTTTGCCTATTGCTTATTATAACTGGTGTCATCGGGTTGAAAGTATTCTCCGGGGCTAAATAAGTTACTTCGTAAAGTAAATATCCATTGAATTACGTGAGAAAAGATATAGCTGATGGTCTTCTCCTACAAGAGCGCTTATATATTCTTTATCGGCAGATAGCTCCAGTACTCTAGTCGCCTGGGAGTATAAATCCTGGAAGTATAGCTTGTTCTCTTTCACAAAGTATAATTCATTCCCTCGAAAACCCATGTAGTGCAGGCCAGTGTGTGGCAGCTTGGTTTTGTAGTTGCCCAGGTTATCGAACACAAAAATGCCGCTGTTGTAATCAAGAAGGTACACCAGGTTCTGATATTCCCGTAGCTGCCGGGCATCAAACTGCTCCTGGTTCAGCAACAGGTTAAGTGGTGTTTCTACAGCGATTTCGCGCATGCTTGGGTTAAGTTTGCTTAGAGTAGCATTTGTCTCGTCAAACAGCCAATAACCTTGGTCATTTGCCGGAGCCACCAACTTAGCCGTGTTGTAATAGTCCAGGTTTAAGAGATCAGTGGTGCTGATAGGGCGCAGAAAGCGGTCGAGCAGTACCAATTGCTGGCTTCCCTCATAAAACAGCACTATCTTCATGGGGTTCCAGGCATGTATGCTGTTAAAGCGGCCACGTGCCGGAGGCGAAAACGTATCTATTGGTCGGCCCAAAGCATCGAGGCGGAGCACGTTCATGTTTTTATCCAACAGGTATACATTGCCGGCCCGGTCTAGTGAGATAGCAGTGGCAGAACCTGTGGGTATACTATGGCTATAGTGTAGCAGGGGCACTTGGATGGTATCCTGCGCCAAGGCGGGTGCGGTTATAAGCAGCAGCCAAAGTATAAACGTATACGTGTTAGCCTTCAAAAGTCTTCAGTTCGAGGTTATTGCCATCATACACTGCATAGGTACAAAAATTGACCCACTCTCCCAGGTTCATGTAAAGGCTTTTATCTCCAATGGGCATTTCAAGCGGCAGGTGGCGGTGACCGAAGATATAATAGTCGTGGTGTTGCTGCTGTTCTACTTCAGTACAATACTGCGCTAGCCACTCGCGCTCTCCAAAAAAATCCTCATCCTTTTTTACATTGCTGATGCGGCTCCTTCTAGACCACATATTGGCAATACCAATACCTAAATTTGGATGAACACGAGCAAACAGCCACTGGCACACTTTATTATCAAATACCTTTTTCAGCATTTTATAAGTATGGTCGCCGGGGCCAAGGCCATCGCCATGGCCAATATAAAAGGTTTTACTTCCTATACTTGTAGAAATAGGCTGCCTGATTATAGGGATGTTCAATTCCGATGGAAAGTAGTCAAACATCCACATATCATGATTTCCCGTGAAAAAGTATACGGGAATGCCTGCATCCGTTATTTCAGCAAGTTTTCCTAAAAGCCTCACGTGTCCTTTGGGAATAGCATGCTTATACTCAAACCAGAAGTCAAAGATGTCGCCAACCAGTAGTATGGCTGCCGCGTCTTTTTCTGCCTGCTCCAGCCAACGTACAATCTTTCGTTCGCGGTTTCGGCTGGTTTCGGCATCTGGTACACCTAAGTGAAAATCGGAAGCGAAGTATACTTTTTTGCCTGGCGCAAGTTCGTTAATGCGGAAGGTCATCGATAAGGAATAATACGAGCTGTTTAGGGCCGTGAGCACCCATTACCAAGGTCTTCTCGATGTCTGCTGTGCGACTTGGGCCACTTACTAGCGAAACCATCGACGGGAGATTTTCTTTATACTTGTTGCGTACCCGTTGCAGGGCATCTTTTATATCTGGTACCAGTTGGCTTGCATTGGCTACCACCATGTGGGTGCTTGGGTAAATGCTTAAACGGCGGCCACCTGTGTTGGCAGAACTCACCATCACACTACCTGTGCGTGCTACCAAGGCCTCGCATGTTGTTAAGCTTGCTTCTACTCCCTGTATAAAGTTTTCTTCGTCTGTTACAATCTCTATACCTGCCTGCTGTAAGGCACCTTGCAGGTTTGTCTCCCATACACAAAGGTGTTGCAGGTTCTGCTCCTTTTTGTATACATAAAGCTGGTCGAAGAAATCTTCCTGATCATCACAGTAGATAAATACACCCGCGTTTTTGATAAACATTTCCGCGAATACCAGAGACAGATCTTCTACCGGCACTACAGGGTGTAATGGCGAGGTAAAGTCTGGGGTAGGAGGCAGAAAAGGCGCCGACTTAGCCAGCGCCTCTCTTACTCTTCTTAATACTATTTCTTTTGATTTTGCTTCGTACATGCCTGCTCTATCAAGCTGTTCTCGAATTTAAGTTATCTTGTTCTGCTGGTGAGCTGCCGTTACCTGTCAGTGGTGTACCTGGCACGCCTCCCTGCTCTTGCTCAGGGTGCTTTGTCTGGCCTAATTCCACTGGGTGCTGCTGCTCTACTTCGCTTTTGGTTTTGCTGCGATCTGTACCGGCTGTATGTGCCTGGTAAGCTGTTAAGGCCTCAAACGGGCGAGGGCCAACTAATCGCTCCAAGTCGTTCTGGAACAGAATCTCCTTTTGAAGAAGCTCCTGCGATACAATCTCCAGTTCATGGCTCTTCTCACGCAGCAATGTTTTAGTACGCTCGTAAGCTGCACTAATGATGCTTCTTACTTCTTCATCTATCGTTTGTGCCGTTGCTTCTGAATACGGTTTGTTAAACTGCATATCAGATTGCTTAGAATCGTAGAAAGATACATTGCCGATCTTTTCGTTCATACCATACATGGTTACAATGCTATAAGCCATTTTGGTGATACGTTCTAAGTCGCTCAGCGCACCTGTAGAGATTTTGCCGAACACTAATTCTTCGGCAGCACGGCCACCAAGCGCCATACACATCTCATCGATTAACTGCTCTGTAGTATACAGGAACTGCTCTTTCGGCAAGTACTGTGCATATCCCAGCGCGGCAACACCACGAGGAACTATACTTACTTTTACCAACGGATCTGCATGCTCCAGGAACCATCCAGCGATAGCGTGACCAGCCTCGTGGTAAGCCACGATTTTCTTTTCGCCCGGAGAAATAATCTTGTTCTTCTTCTCCAAACCACCAATTACGCGGTCTACAGCATCATTAAAATCCTGCTGCTCTACTGCTTTTTTGTTACGGCGAGCGGCAATTAGAGCGGCTTCGTTACAAACGTTTGCAATTTCAGCACCGGCAAAGCCTGGGGTTTGAGCTGCGAGTTTCTTTGAGTTTACATCATCTGACAGGGTTAGTGGCTTCAAGTGTACATCAAATATCTCGGTACGGCCGTTAATATCTGGCTTATCTATACTTACCTGGCGGTCGAATCGACCTGGGCGAAGTAGGGCAGAATCCAGTGTATCAGGGCGGTTAGTAGCTGCAAGTATAATAACACCTGAGTCTGTTGCAAAACCATCCATCTCTACCAACAGGGAGTTCAGGGTGTTCTCGCGCTCGTCGTTACCACCTGGCTGTTGGCCACGGCTACGGTGGCGGCCAATAGCATCAATCTCATCTATAAAGATAATACAAGGTGCTTTGGCTTTTGCCTGCTTAAAGAGGTCACGCACACGGGCAGCACCAACGCCTACGAACATCTCCACGAAGTCTGAACCAGACAGCGAGAAGAAAGGAACATCAGCTTCGCCTGCTACTGCTTTTGCCAACAATGTTTTACCTGTTCCCGGAGGGCCTACCAATAAGGCTCCTTTTGGTATCTTACCACCAAGTATGGTGAACTTGCTAGGGTTCTTCAGGAATTCTACAATCTCCTGTACTTCTTCTTTTGCTTCTTCAAGGCCAGCCACATCCTGAAACGTGATCTTTACCTTGTTCTCTGCATCGAAAAGAGCAGCTTTAGACTTGCCAATGTTGAATATCTGACCACCTGTGCCACCAGAGGTTACACGGCGCATCAGGAACCAGAAACCGAACAGTAACAGAATCAGGAAGCCCCACTGCAGGAAGAAATCTGCAAAGCCAGTACGAGACTCAGGTTTTAACGGTACCTGCTCCTCACGGGGTAGCTCTGCCTGCAGCTTGTCCAGGTCTTGTTTAAACGACTCAGCGGTGATTACCTGAAAATGATAATGAGGTCCTTGTTCCATGCTAAGCATGCCACGGTCTCTCAGGTTCTTGTACTTCTCGTTCTGTAAGGCTTCGTCTCTCAGGAAAACCTCAACGGTCTTGCCGTTTACAAGGGTCAGTCGCTTCACGTCGCCGCTCAGCAACATTTCTTCAAACTCCTGCTGGTTAGTTTCTATAGAGGAGTTGCTTTTGTTCAGCCACGTAAGTCCAAATATCAACAAGATCAGCACGGCCAGCATCCACAGCTGCATAGTAGGCCGCGGCGGAGTGTTTGGAATAATCGGCTTTTTCTTCTTGTTGTTGCCTTTATTATTTTTTTCTGTCATTGATATTTTTGTTCAATTGTATGGAAAACACGAACCCGTGCCAAATGTTCAGCACTGATTTGAGTTGTTAGACAGACTCCACGCGCTCTATCTTGGCATCGCCCCAAAGCTCTTCCAATGAATAAAATGCGCGCTTATCTTTCAGAAAAACATGCGCTACCACATCAACATAATCCAGTAGTACCCACTCGTTGTTCATGCGCCCTTCTGTCTGCCAAGGGTTTTGGCCGATGGCTTTATGTACTTCCTCCTCGATAGAAGAAGCGATGGCGTCTAGTTGCGTATCGGAATTTGCTGATGCTATTACGAAGTAATCTGAGACTGCGTTTTTAAGTGATTTGAGGTTCATTACAACGATATCAGTTGCTTTTCTTTCCTGCATGCCTTTCACTACAAGCTCTGCCAATATGTCGGAAGTAGCCTCAACCTTGGTTTCTTTCATTTGTGCTCTCTAAATTTGATCTACAAAAGTACTAAATTCTACTCTAAATATATGATGCCTTCTACGCTGTTTCTGGGTCAGCAACTGTACTATCTGCCAGTTTGTGAGTCAACCAACTCAGAGGCCCAACAGCTTCTTATCAAAAATGAAGCCACAGAGGGCTGCACCATCATTACGCATGAACAAACAAACGGACGGGGGCAGCGTGGTAATATCTGGCAGGCTCAGCCTGGCCAGAACATTACTTTATCTGTAATTCTGTCACCCACCTTTTTGGCTGTAAGGCAACAGTTTAACCTTAACATGGCTGTTTCGCTAGCCGTGCTTGATCTGCTTCAAGAGCAGGGGCTGCAACAGGCACAGGTTAAGTGGCCAAACGATTTATACTTTGAAGATAAGAAACTTGGCGGGATTTTGATAGAAAACACTATAAATAGCCATTCTTTACAACACAGTATCGTCGGGATTGGTTTAAATGTGAACCAGCGCTTTTTCTCTTATCCAACGGCAACATCTATGGCAAACGTATGTGGCATGCCGCTGGATTTAGAGAAAGTTACTATGCGGCTGCTGGAGCTGCTTGAAAAAAGGTACTTGCAGTTAAGGAACGGCCATACTGCCCGACTCAAGTATGAATACCTGCAGGCGCTGTACCGTTACCAGGAGGTGCA
Source organism: Pontibacter rugosus (assembly GCF_042678745.1). Classification (NCBI taxonomy): domain Bacteria; kingdom Pseudomonadati; phylum Bacteroidota; class Cytophagia; order Cytophagales; family Hymenobacteraceae; genus Pontibacter; species Pontibacter rugosus. The sequence goes on from NZ_JBHTLD010000003.1 coordinate 54,817, forward strand.
TGCTTTCCGGGTGAATGATAAGGAAGTGCAGGGCCAACTGGTAGGTGTGGGGGAAGATGGTAAATTAGCTGTTGAAATAGCACAGGAGCTGCATTACTTTGCCTTCAAGGAGATAGAATACGTGATCTGATTTTAGAGCATGTATAAATGCAGATTAATCTTTGCAGGTTTCAAGCAAAAAAATCTAAGGTGCTCTTACTGCCAGCAAAAAGGGAAGGGGAACAGAGTGTATCTGTTCCCCTTCCCTTTTTGCTGGCAGTAAACCTATTGCACTATAAGTTTTTGTGTCTGTCTGCCGTTTTCGCCTTGCAGGTTAATGTAGTATAGTCCTTTGGGTATACGAAGGTCGGCAATGGATACTTCCAGCTCCTGTGCTCCTTGCTGTATTTCCTGATGATAGATTTGCCTGCCGTTCACATCCATAATCTGAAGTATAGATTTGCTGCTGTTTTGCATGGCAATCCGCACATAGTTGTTTATAGCCGGATTAGGGTAAACCTGCATTTGGTTATTGGCAACTGATTTTCTTACCTCCACTGCAATTACTTTGCTTTCCTGCGATTGACCATCAAAATCAACCTGCTCTAAGCGGTAGTAGTTAACTCCTGCCTTGGGGCGTGTATCTGTAAAAGTATAAGAGAGGCTGTTGCTGGAGTTGCCTACTCCCTGTACCCGGCCTATGGCAGAAAAACTTTCTCCATCCGCGCTGTGCTGCACCTCAAAGTAATCGTTATCTTTTTCAGAAGCTGTTGACCATTCAAGAGCTATTCCGCTGGCAGTAGCTTTGCCTTTGAAAGCTACTAACTCTACTGGTAAAGTTTTGATGGGACTATCATCGCAGGTTTGTGTGTTGAAGCCTGTATTTAAGATAGTAGAGCCGGAAGCCATTTGCAGCTGAAAGTAGGGCGCCTGCTCATAAGCCTCTGTTGGTATGATGATGGCAAAATTATCTGCTGCACCATCTGCATAGGCTGTGGCGTTACGTGCATAAAACGTAATAAGGTCTGCTTCCTGATCTATGGATACATTATACTTGAAGTTTGCGCTGTAATTATCCTTATTAGCGTTCGCTACACTTATGTTGCCTGCGGCAGTAGGAGTCTCAATGGTTATAGAATTTACGGCTGTTAGCAAGTTGTTCTGTACCTGAAATATAACTTCTGTGGTGCCATTGGCGCGTGGTGTTGCCCCAGTAAAGCGGAAGGCGGCATCTGTCACATCAACCATACAACCGGTAGCGGGGCGGCAACCGTTAGCATCAAAGCTTACCACTAATTGCTCTTTCCCTGCTTTTGCCTCGGCACGAATGGTGCTCATGCTTTCAAAATCATCCAGCGGGATAGTGTAACTGAAGGTGTCATAAACACCATTGCTATAGCCTTTGGCATTTGTAGCCTCATATTTTATAGAGTAGAAGCCGGGGTATCCCTTATTTTTGCCAGTTTCAATCTTATATTCAAACTTTCCGTTGCTAGCGGCTGGTGCAGTAACCTTTGTGCCCGGAGTTAACTCAAAGGAAGCATGGCTAAGTTCAAATTTACATTTGGCAGTAACCTTAAAGGAAAGTGTTGCTTTATTAGCAGCTATCTTTGCTCCCAGGTATTCTATTTTGAGGCAATTATTTTCTTGCATGCAGCCTGCCAGCTGCGAGGTTTTTGCGGCGGCAATCTGCAGCATGCATAAGGTAAACGTCAGAGTAAGTATATATAACTTCATATAGGTGCGTGTGTTGTAGTAATGCAATTTTTTAACAGTGTATTGTTAAACGGGGAGGGTGGCTACTAGTTGCGCTTACTATATAGATTTATT
>NZ_JBHTLD010000004.1:0-51368 GCF_042678745.1 Pontibacter rugosus
CGTGCTATACTTAAGGCAAAGAGTAGCAGGCTGATGATATTGTTTTAAATAAAAATTTTTAAGCTGTCAGGTATAACTCCCCTTCGTAACCATGCGCACGCTGGTTCTTGAAGCGTGTGATATCGGCTTGCATGTTATCATAGATTTCCTGAATCTCCTCTGAATCCTGGGTCAACGGCTTGATGTGCTCACTTAAAAGCTTAGCCGCTAAAGGATAAAACTTAGTATCGTCAGTGTTTTTGGCGTTAATTTTAAATGAGCTAACAGCACTCTCCAATTTCTTAAGTGCAGGATACTGCCCTTTATACTCCTGAATGGTGTCGCGAAGCTTTTCCCGTATCATCAGGTATAGGTCTTCTTCAAACGTCATACCGAAGTCATCATCCTCTTCCTCGTCATCGAAGTTGAAGGCAAGGTCGTCATCGTAGTCAAAATCGTCTTTCATGGCTGATAATCAGTTTCTTTAAAATGTAATACGGGTTAAAAAGCTGTTTGTGTCTAGTTGACTTTACATTTTCTGGCTCTGCTAGCAAGCTTTAGGCATGGCCTTCGGAGCCGTAATAGGTAAAGCGGGTACATAATTAGTATATCAGTTTCTTATTTGCAATGCCTACGAAGGCAATTTAATCCCGTTGTTCAAGTTTTAGCGGGGCCATAGGTTTCAACCGCCTATAGCACCCTGCTGGTAGTTAGGGGCTGCTAACAGAAAGAGCCGCTGTGTTGGCAGCGGCTCTTTCTGTTAGGCTATAGTATAGGTGATATTTCCTAGGCAAACTTGCGTTCGATAAGCCGGAGCAACTTGTTCAGGTGTTCCTGTTTTTTGCTCCAGTCATACTTTGGGGCTAGCGTATGTGTAACATACTGCGAAGCTGTTTGCGCATCCTGGAAATTATCAAGTGTCTGGATGGTTTGATAATACGTTAGGTTATCACCATCAAATAACTCGTTAATAAAGCTGAAGCGCTGGTTGATAGATATGGAGTTTTTTAAAGAGTCTATTTTGCCGTTGCTGTGGCTGTCTGCCACCGAAGATGATGCGCTTCTGCGGAAGTTATCATTCAGGGTAGGCCGCATGTTTTTAGGAGCCTCTTCCTCTGCATCATCTTCTTCCTGCTTATACATGGCAGGGCGTGCTACGGCAACAGGTGCTTCGCGCTGTGCAGTATGAATCGGGGCCACAACGTCTTTTTCCTGCACAGGTGCCGGTGGAGCAGGTTTAAGAGCTGCTGGTTCGCTTACACCTGCGGCTGCCTGGCCTGTTACCTCAGCTTCTACTATTGGTAGTAGGCTGTTGAATTGGGTAATTAAGCCATTAAGTGGCGTGCGTGTGTGCTGGTTTGCGTTTACATACAGCCTGAACCTGCTTATAATATACTCACGGTCGCGGCTGCTTGGCGATAGGGTATCAATAAAGCCGGCAAAAAGCGGTTTGTCAATATCTAGATAACGCAGATTTTCCTGTAGCTTAAGGAGTGTGATCTCCTCCTGTATGCGCAAAAACTTCTCTTCAAAAATGGTAACAGGAGCCAGCACTATCAGGAAGGTATCGTAAATAGCTTTCTGAAGTAGCGGTTCAAAGACATTACGCGTCATCTGTATCTTCCTGGAAAGTACATTCATGAAGTTTAACAAGGCCTCTTTTACCTCCTCATGCTCATAGTCAAAGTAGGGGCTTCTTAAGTTCGCCATCTCGTGGTGCCACTTCAGCAGGAGCTCTTTAATCACAAAAAGGTTTACCTGTTTGATAGGGGTGAAACTGATAAGCTGGGGGCCGTTAATGCTGTCGTGTGAGGCAAAGTGACGGTCGCAAAGTAGATTTGCCAGCTCTTTGCTATAACGCTCTAGGTGTAATTGATTATATTTGTCTTCCATTGGTATCGCTTTCTTCTGTAAAGTTATAAAAATATGCCGAAGTTAAGAGTGCAAAACCTTGCTAACCTTGAGGTAAAGGTGGCAGAGGGACAAACGCTGCTAAAGGCGCTACAGGCCCAGGGCACCGATTGGATGCACGCCTGCGGAGGCAAAGGGCGCTGTACATCCTGCCGCATAATAGTACAACAGGGCATGCAGAATTTTGCACCGCTTACAGCCGCCGAATTACGCTATCGCGAGCGAGGCCGGCTGAAAGATAACGAACGATTAACGTGCCAATGTACCTTAACTGGTGGCGAAGTTACAGGAATTGTGCCGGAACAAACCAAGCTGCCGCATATTAGTTATAGTAGTTGAGGTAACAGCACTTAAAAGGCCAGCAAGATGGTCTTTTCTCTTAAAACTTGCACTCGCCTTATACTTGATTGACTTTATGTATAGGCAGCTTATCATTTACTAAATATCATATTACCAAACAATGTTTATTGAACCGCGCGTAGGCAACGAGAACCCTGCAAACAAACGAGGGTGGATTGAGGTGATTTGTGGATCCATGTTTTCAGGCAAAACGGAAGAGTTGATAAGAAGGCTGAATCGCGCCAAAATAGCGAAGCAGAAGATAGAGATTTTCAAGCCTACGATAGATAAGCGCTACCACGAAGAAGATGTAGTATCTCACAATGCCAACTCTATACGTTCTACTCCTATAGGCTTTGCCCAGGATATGCTCTTGCTGGGCGGCAGTTGTGATGTAGTGGGTATAGATGAGGCGCAGTTCTTTGACGAAGGATTGCCGGAGGTTTGTGCAAAACTAGCCAACAGTGGTGTCCGGGTGATAGCCGCTGGCTTGGACATGGATTACCTGGGCAAGCCTTTTGGGCCAATGCCTGCACTAATGGCCGTGGCAGAATATGTAACGAAGGTGCACGCTGTGTGCGTGCAGTGTGGCGATATAGCCAATTACTCTTACCGCATTGCCGCTGATGAAAAGCAAGTGCTGCTCGGCGAAACAGATTCTTATGAAGCACGCTGCCGGCATTGCTTTAAAGAGGGCATGAAACGAAAGCACATTTAAACTATAAAAGCCGTGAAAGCCATACTTGCCAAACAGATGCACACAGTATATTGCCTGCTGCTGCTGTGGCTTGGCTTTGCTTGGCAGGCGCAGGCGCAAAGTAAAGTGCCAATAGGTGGCTGGCAAATACATGCTCCTTACCAGCAAGGTAAGGCAGTGGCGCTAGCCGGCGACAAAGTATACGTTGCAGCAGACAGAGGCCTCTTTTATTTTGATACAGCATTTAACGCTATCGAGACCATCACAAAAATAGATGGGCTGAGTGAGCAGCAGATTAGCGACATAGCTTACGATGAAGCCTCAAAGACGCTTGTTGTCGCTTATGCCAACACGAAAGTTGATCTGCTGGTGAACGATAGGATCTACAGTGTCTCAGACATCTTTCGAAAAAGCGTGACGGGAGAGAAAAAGATCAACAGCATTTTTACGCATAATAAACTGGCCTATATCTCCACTAGCTTTGGTGTAGTGGTGCTGGACCTGCAGAAGCGGGAGGTGCAGAGTACTTACAGTAATTTAGGGCCTTCCGGAGAGGTGATAAATGCCAAAGGAGTAGCCATGCTTCAGAATGAAATTTATCTAGCCACCAATTTCGGTATACTGTTAGCTCCCGGAGCTGGAGCCAATCTACAGGATTTCCAGAGTTGGAGTAACATTAGCGTAGGCTTGCCAAACCCAGCAGGTGTGGCAGGTATTGTAGCTTTCAATAATAAGCTTTTTGCCCATACTGCTGATAGCATTTATACTTATACAAACAACGCCTGGCGCGCTACTCCTATGGCTACCGGTGGATCAATCTACAGCTTAACGGCAACGGATGCTTACCTGTCAGCAGCTACTGCAACCGGAGTGTTGTTACAGGATAAGCAAGGCCTTACCTATACCTTAAACCATCCTACTCTTACGCAACCCCGTGAAGCTACTGCCACAGCCAGTGGTGTTGTTTGGGTGGCTGATTATGAGAATGGGCTTGTTAAACTAAGCCTTACGAGTAATCAGGTAGCAGTCTACGCTCCTAATAGTCCCTACAGCAGCAACAGTTTTAAGGTTTATACTTACGGAGGCCGGGTATATGTGCTTAGCGGAGGCTACGATGAAAGTATGGTGCCTGCTAACAATAGGAGTGGCTTTAATGTGTATGAAAACGGTAATTGGCAGAGTTATAACCGTGTGCTATATCCTGCACCAGGCTTTGTAACAGGGCAGGACCTGACAAGCGCTGTTTTCAACCCTGTGACTACCAAGTTATACTTAGCCAGCTATGGCTCTGGTTTGATCGGGTGGGAGGGGCCGGAACAAGCAACGCTTTATAACAGTGCCAACAGCCCGTTGCTTAGTATAGTAGGTGCGCCTGATGATGTAAGAGTGTCTGATGTAGCTGTAGATGTGCAGGGAAATGTTTGGGTAGTTAACCCAAACCGCCGCTCAGGCGCAGCAGGACTTCATAGGCTAGCGCCTGATGGTACCTGGCAATCATATAACCTGAAGGGTTTAAATGATGCTACCTTTCTTACAAAAATAGTACTGGATGATTACAGCCAGAAGTGGCTTTCTGTGGCCCCCAGAGACAATAGAGCTTATGGACTGCTTGTTTTTGACGAGCAGCAGAACCGAACCCGCAGGTTAATTACAGGTGTGGGTAACGGAAACCTACCTAATGCTATCGTATATAGTATGGCTAAAGACCTTAACGGCGATATCTGGGTAGGTACAGGAAGTGGTGTAGGCGTGTTTTATAATCCTGCTTTTGTGTTTGAAAGTAATCAATATGATGCCCGCATTCCTATCATAGATGGCCGCCCCTTGTTAGATGGGCAAACAGTAAGGGCTATTGCCGTTGATGGTGCGAATCGTAAATGGATGGGCACAGATAACGGCTTGTGGCTTTTTGGGCCGGATGGAGATGAACTGATTGCCCACTATACGTCGCAGAACAGCCCCTTGCCTTCAAATAAAGTTGTTTCTGTGGCAGTGGAGCACCAGTCAGGTGAGGTGTTTGTAGCCACAGATGCGGGTGTTGCCTCTTTCCGTGCGAGCGCTACTATAACAGAAGGAGAGCCCGCCTGTGCCGTTGTTTTCCCCAACCCGGTGCGCCCCGACTATACAGGCCAGATCGGTATTTCCGGTTTGCCAAACAACGCGGATGTGCGCATCACCGATGTGGCTGGTACGCTTGTATACCGAGGCAAAGCAACTGGCGGCACCTTTGCCTGGAATGCCCGCGATTACAACGGTAAACGTGTAAAAGCCGGGGTATACCTGGTACTCAGTGCAAGTGAAGCAGGCGACCAAACCTGTATCAGTAAAATAGCCGTACTTCAGTAAATGTTAGTCAAAACAAGGGGTATCGTACTCAGCAGCATAAAGTATAGAGAAACCTCTATCATCTCCAGAGTTTATACCGAGGCGCTGGGTGTGCAGTCCTACATCGTGAACAGTGTTCGCAGAAAAGGGCCGGGAGGGCGTGTGGCGCTATTTCAGCCGTTCACTTTGCTGGATATGGTGGTATACACTTCGGCCAGAGGCGGGCTGACACGTATTTCTGAGTATAGATCTGCCTACCCGCTTGCCTCTATACCTTTCGACATCAGGAAGAGTAGCATTATACTTTTCTTATCAGAAATTGTAGCGCGTAGTTTAAAGGAAGAAGAAGAAAACCTGCCCTTATTCAATTTCCTGTTTGATGCTGTTGTTACGTTTGATGAGATGGAAAGTGGCTTCGAGAACTTTCACCTGGTTTTCCTGCTGCAGTTAAGTATACACCTGGGCTTTGGACCTGGCTCCGGGGCAGAGGTGGTGGAGCAGGTAGCTTTCTCGTCTAATGCACAGTCTGCCACCTCGGCACCGACTGTACTGGCTATGCAAGCACACGAAGTATATTTTAATCAACTGTTGCAGGAGCCAGATTATGCCGCCATACCAAATGGTAAAGTACGGCGTGAACTCCTCGATATCCTTATCCGCTACTACCAGCTTCATGTAGATAAACTGGGCGAGATAAAATCGCTGGCTATACTTTCTGAGGTGTTGGCTTAAAATAAAAAACCACCAGAAGAAGAATTCTTCTGGTGGTTTTACTTGTAGTGTGAAAGTTGCTACTTTATATCTACAATATGCATTTCAAATACTAATACTGAATACGGAGGAATTGTGCCGCGATTTTGACCTTCGTAAGCTAAGTAGGCAGGAACAAACAATCGTCCTTTCTCGCCTTCTTTCATCAATTGCAATCCTTCGTCCCAACCTCTAATAACTTGACCAACGCCTACTTTAAGCTCTAGCGGCTTGTTATCATCATAACTAGTGTCGAATTCAGTTCCATTAAGCAAAGTACCTTTGTAGTGAACAGATACGTTATCACCAGCATATACTTTAGCGCCTGTGCCTTCTTCCAGCTTCTGATAATATAATCCTGATTTGGTATTTACTAAAGTAGCAGGATCTATATTGTTAGCTCTTAGGTAATCCTGTATCTGTTTATCGTTCTCTCCTCTACGGTTATCAATGGTCAACTTATCTTCACAAGCAGAAAAAGAGAATGTTAATACAAACAACAGAAGCGCCCCTACTAGGCCGCTTCTGTTGTTGTTAATGCTATTTTGTAACATAGGTATGTGTTTTACTATTGTTTCTCAACATCCAGCAGCTCGATATCGAAGCGCAGGATAGAATTAGCTGGCATATCAGGGCCACGTTCCTGCTCACCGTAAGCTAATGGAGATGGAATAAGCAAAGTTGCTTTGCTACCTTCTTTTAGTTGCTGAATGGCATCATCCCATCCTTTAATTACCTGGCCCTGGCCAAGTACAAACTTAAACGGCTCGTTGTTGTTCATTGCGTTGTCGCGCGAAGATTCCAACTGCTTGCCATCCAGGTGTGTCAGCGTATAGTGTACCGTTACCTGGTCGCCAGCGCTGGCCTGTGGGCCTTTGCCCGGCTCCGTTACTACATAGTATACACCAGACTCTGTTTTCTGGGCATTAGGCAAGCTCTTCTCTTTAATGTACTGGAGAATTCTGTTGTCGTCAACTTTTAGCTGCTCAACGGCACGTGCCTGCGACTGCTGCATTTGCTCTTCAAACATCTTCTGCTGGTCTACCATGGCCTGCTCTTTAGACTGTACTTTCTCTGTTTTGATGAAGAAAGTCAGGTGAGAACCAGGCTTGATGAATGGAGGCATCGGCTGGCCAAAAGTCTTCGCGAATAAAGAATCAGCATTAACCTTGAAAACGCCACTATCACCAGGAGAAAGCATCATAAGGGCACTTTCTAAACTTCCCTTAAAAGATGGCTCCATTACCGGAATCATGATCGGCATACCACCGCTCTGCGTGCGGGAGTCGAACAGCAGGGAGTCATCAGCGTTTTTGTAAGACATGTGCATTGTTACCACCTGCCCGATTTTAGCGCCTGTTGAGTCTGATGGAGATACTTCTCCTTTATTTTCATACTCGCCTTTCTCGTTTTGCTCAAAAATCTTGTAGGTCAGGCCATCGGCCGTGGTATAAGATTCGTCGTTGTTTTTGTTGCAACCCTGCAACAGTAACGCACCGGCCAATACCGGTAATAAGAATTTAGATTTAGATAGCATTTAATATAGGTTGATATAATTTTTGATTACCTGTTATGGCTTGCTGCCAATTTGTCTTTGTACAGAGGCAGCAAGCTTTCAAATTTCTCTACAGTAGCCTCTAGCGAATCAGTGGATATACCGCCTGCTGCATTCTTATGGCCCCCGCCGCTAAAGTGCGATCTTGCAAACTCATTGGCCGAAAAATCGCCCACAGAACGGAACGACATTTTTACCGCTTCTTTGCGATCGATGATCAGCGCTGCAAAAACAATGCCTTCAATAGACAAAGCGTAATTTACAAGTCCTTCAGTATCACCAGTTTTAGAGTCGTAAGCCTTCAGCTCGTCTGCAGTAATAGAGATGTAAGCCGTGTTAAACTCCCGGAGTACCACCAGTTTATCCTTCAGAGCATAACCCAGAAAACGCAGGCGCAGTTCAGAAGAGCTGTCGTAAATAAAGCGGTGAATATCTGATGTTCTTACCCCAATGTTTAGCAGGTCTGCTATAATAAGGTGTACATTCTTGGAAGTGCTGGGATGGCGAAAAGAGCCTGTGTCAGTCATGATGCCTGCATAAAGGCTTTCGCCAATGCCTGCGTCAATCAGGTCACCATCGCCCATTCCCTTGATCAGGTCATATACAATCTCTGCCGTGGCTGCCGCGCTGGTGTTAGCATAATCAAGGTCGGCAAAATCTTCAGGTTGCAGGTGGTGGTCTACCAATACCTTCACGCCTTTTGCCTCACGAATATATTCCCCCATCTCATTGATACGCGACAGGTTATTGAAATCAAGGCAGAAAATAACCTGAGACTCCTGAATAATGCGCTGCACCAGGTGATCGTTTTTCTGAGAATAGACCATTACATCATCATTGCCTTCCATCCAGTTGAGGAATGAAGGATAATCAGATGGAGTGATGACAGTAACGTGGTGGCCTTTCTTTTTTAGATAGCCAGCCAGACCAAGAGAAGAGCCCAACGCATCAGCGTCTGGTTTATGGTGTGTGGTGATCATCACCTGTTTAGGCTCTTTTAAAAGCTCTTTTAGAGCGATAATATCATGCATACTTAGTGGATAAATCCTCTGATTAGTAAGGATATAAGGCGCAAATTTCTGAATAAAATACGTGTAAAGCAACAACAGGCCGATTTTGCTGCTGTTATGCTATTCACAATACAAATGTGGTATTTAACTAAACTATAACCTAAATGTATGCTAATATTGGCCGAAATGCGCTACTTTTGCAAGCTTAAATAAGAAGTATAAACAATAAAGGTAAAAGAAACATGGCCGGGAACATTACATTCACCATGATTAAGCCTGATGCGGTTGCAGACAACCATATTGGCGGCATAACTAAGATGATCGAGGAAGGCGGCTTCCGTATTGTGGCAATGAAAAAAACGAAGCTGACAGAAGAGCGTGCCGGCAAGTTTTACGAAGTGCACAAAGAGCGTCCTTTCTATAGCGACCTTGTTAAGTATATGTCTTCTGGCCCAATCGTGGCAATGATTCTGGAGAAAGACAACGCAGTAGAAGATTTCCGTAAACTGATCGGCGCTACTAACCCTGCACAGGCAGAAGAAGGCACTATCCGTAAAGTATACGCTAAGTCTATCGAGGCAAACGCTGTACACGGTTCTGACTCTGATGAGAACGCACAAATTGAAGGTGATTTCTACTTTTCTGCTGACGAGCGTTTCTAATTAGAAATATAAAAGTACTTATTGATTAAGAGGCCTGTCGAACATTTGTTTGACAGGCTTTTTTTGTTGTGCTGCATAACTTAATTTGTATATTTACAAGCAAATATAGTACGATATGAAAGCAAACTTATACCTGATAGGGCTGGCTTGCTGCTTTTGCCTTGCGGCTTGCCAGCCAGAAGAACCAGCGCCAAACGTTTCAGGTCTCCAAAGCATCTCCTATACTATTCAGCGTTCAACTAACACGGCTACTGCCGGTGCTATGGTATCCGTGGGACCAAATCCTTTTACTAATTATGTGGAGGTGCATTTTAGTAATTCTGAAATGCTGCCTGCCACCGTTTATTTCTCGGATGAAAAAGGAAAGTATACTAAAAAGATTGAGGTAACAGACCGTGCTCCTGTATCTGTAAAATTGGATTTTAACGAGATGCCTAAAGGTGTTTATCTGTGCGAGGTGCAACAGCAGGACAAGGTTAGTCGCTACCGTTTGATTAAAACAAGGTAAAGAAGTATGAAAAAGCTATTATTTATACTTGCCTTGCTGTGCGTTTTTAGCGCCAATGCACAGGAATCTACCCTTGGCCTGACAGGTAAGTTGGGAGCCTTTCATACAGTAACAAGCAGCAGCCAGTCAGCAACGGCAGACATAGATTATGGACTTGGCCTACAACTGGAGCTGGGTGTGCTGCTGCGCAAGCCTGTTACCCCAAACGGCTTTGTGCAGCTAACGCCCGTACTGGCTTTAGACAGGCAAAGTGGTGGCAACATACGAATGACTGATTTACAGCAGAACCCAGTAGCAGATGCTAAAACCAGGTATGGCAATTTATCAGTGGGTGCTGGTGTGCTATACTTTCACCGGTTCGGCAGCAGCCTGGCAGTCGGTGCTGGAGTCGCTGCAAAGTATAAGCTGACAGCAATAATGGCTATTCAAAAGGTGATGGGGCAAAATGGTTCAGAACTTGACGACTACTATGACAGCTTCTATCACAGGAAGCTGACTTTATACTTGCCTTTGGAGGCACAACTGGCATTAGCTCCAAAGCTGGAACTAATGGCGCAACTACAGCTACCGATAAATAATAGAGTGGCTGCCGCAGAGTCAGCATTCAAAGAACGGGATTTAGGGCTGGTGCTGGGCCTGAATTACCTTTTCAGGTAAAGTATACAGTATAAACAGAAACAGCCGGTTCTTTAAAGAACCGGCTGTTTCTGTTTGATAGGTTATCATGCTAATTAGTCTCTAGGAATGACAAGCCGCTGGCCCGGTCGGATCAGGTCAGGATTATCGCCTATTTTATCTTTGTTAGCGTCATAAACTTTGTTCCATTCGTTGGCATTGCCGTAGTGCTTCTTCGCAATTTTGGAAAGAGAATCGCCACTTTGCACCGTATAAATGTCCTGGTTTGGCCCGGCAGTAGTAGTCTGCTGCTTGTCGCTCTCGCTGTAGAAACCTTGCTCCGGATGGCCAGGTGACTTAGTTACCATATCGCCACCTTTACTGATGGGCTGCGTTCCCTTTGGCGTATCTGCACTTTTAGATGATTGAACATTACTGGCAGGTTTTGCCCCGGCTCCTTCTTTTCCTTTTTTATTGAAAAAATCAAACAGTCCCATATTAATCTTTATTAAGTATAAATGTTTTCATACTGCGGTGTGCGTGTTGTACCACATAGTATAAGATACGCCTTTAGAAGCAGTTAGTTATACTTGGCAATAGTAACAGGAATGTAAAAGCTGCCGTAAACGAACGGACGTGCAGCCAGCCTATAAAGGTGGGGCGGTTATTCTAAACTGAAACAAACGAACTATGAAAAGTATAAAGCCAACCAACATATTATATACGCTGCTTCTGAGCTTTTTCTTGCTAAGCTGTGGTGGAGGAGAGGAAGTGGGATCAGAAAACTTAATCTCTGGACCTGATAACAAGACCTGGGTAGCTGATGAAGAAATAAATGCTGCCGGTGATGAGCAGGACCTGACGAAGGATGAGCAGGCACAAACGATGCAGTTTTATGCCGACGGCCGTTTTGCCATGAGTGGCGGCAGTACCTTGCAAACCGGCACCTGGTCTTTTGATCAGGCAGCCAAGCGCCTGTCGCTGCAGTTCGAGAACCAGGACGTGACGCAGAACTTTGAGGTGCTTAAGCTAAGCGATGATGAGCTTAACCTGAGAGGGTCAGATGGAACGGTGTTGGAGCTGGATGTTAAAAAATAACCAAATCGCTGATTTTAAGTATAGCTAAATGGTTTCGATTGACAGCGGCAGTTTACTTTGGTAGGCTGCCGCTGTTATTTTGATAAAAGAGGCCGCACAGACAGTAAGCCCAGCACAGGGCCAATAGCCATCGGCACAAAAACCCATTGCACAGGTAGTGTGGTTAGCAGGTAGCCAGTTAGCTGTATGCTGATAATAGTGATGGCAAAGCCAATGGAGGTAACTACGGTAAGCGCTGTGCCTACTAAATCAGGAGGAGCAGTACGTGCTGTAAGCGCAGAGAATTGGGGCGAATCGCCGGCCACCACCAAACCCCAAAACAACAGGAAGGGCAGGAGCAGGTAAGGAGTCTGGAATACCCATATGCTTAGTACACAGCATAAACCCGAAAGCAGCAACTGTACAAAAGCCACACGGCCGCTTCCCCAGCGCTGTGACAGATAGCCGCCCCAGATGCATCCAACCGCTCCAACTGCTATCACCAGAAAACTAAGAAGAGCCAGTTCGTCTTTTGGCCAGTTAGGGAAGGCGAAAGCAAGCATAAAAGGCACAAAAGCCCAGAAAGTATATACTTCCCACATGTGCCCGAAATAGCCAAATGCAGCCGCTCGGAATTCCTTCGCCTTAAACACACGCAGCATATTGCCCACCTGAAACTTTGCTCCTTTCGTCAAGTATGGCCCATCGGGCACCAGCAGGTACATCAGTACACCACCAATGGCAGCAAGTGTACTTACAGCGAGCAACATGCTCTGCCATGGCAAAGCTGTTCCTAACGCTCTTAGCAGGTATGGGAAAGCCGTGCCCAGCACCAGCGCCCCCACCAGATAGCCAATAGCTTTGCCGAGTCTGCCGCTGTACCAACTGGCCGCTATCTTCATGCCTACCGGGTAAATGCCTGCCAGCAGAAAACCAGTAGCTCCGCGTAAGAGCAGCACGCCGGTTATACTGGCAGCAGCATACAGCACCAGCATATTCGCCAGCGCTCCCAACAGAGAGCAGAACAGAAACAGTAGCCGAGGCGAGACCCGGTCAGCTACAGAAAAGAAAGCAAAGCAGAGGGTACCAAGTATAAAGCCGAACTGCACCGACGACGTAAGCAGCCCCAACGCCTCCGCTTGTAGTCCCAGCGAAGCCTGAAGTTCGGGCAGCACAGCATTGCCCGCAAACCACAACGATGTTCCTGCAAATTGTGAGAACACAATGGTAGGAAGGATACGCGAAGGTGCAGGGGCTAGTGTTGCAGTTGGAGTCATAGATGAAAAAAAGGCAAAAGATAGGGGCTGAAAAAGAGGATTAGATTCTGGTTCTTTAGGCCTTAACTAGCCATAGATCGTTTCAGCAAATTTTTCCAGCGCTTTGCGGGTCTCGTAAGTGCGCTCGAACATAGCCATGTGGCCGGTTTTCTCCATAAAGTATACCATGCTGTTGGCGGGCAGGTGGCACTGCTCCAGCGCTTTTTCCAGTGGCACGGCTCCATCGTCTTTTCCAAAGATAAACAGCACCGGGCACTTTAGCTGCTGCAGTACCTCAGCACGATCCGGGCGGTTGCGCATGGCAGCCAGGGCTCCGGTTACGCTTGCTTGTGGCGTGGCACGGCCTATTGCCTTCATCATCTCAATCTCCTGTACTAGCCGCTGTCGATTTTCGCGGTAAAACAGTGGCTCTACAAACGGGTTGATGAAATTAGGTAGGCCATGGCGCTCTACATATTCAATGCTCTTGCTGCGCTGGTCTTTTTTTTCATCTGTATCAGCAAAGGCAGTAGATTGAAACATACAAAGCCCGTTGAGCATGTAGCCATACTTTGCGGCAAAAGCCATACTTACATAGCCGCCCATCGAATGACCTACAAGTATAAACCGCCGCACATTCAGCGCCTCCAACTGCTGCTTCACATAATCAGCCATACTTTCCATAGTGTAACTGCTGACATTTTCCGTATTCTCGCCAAAGCCCGGCAGGTCTAAGGCAATGATTCTGAACTTCTGTTGCAGCGGCTGTGTAAACTCCGCCCATACTTGCTTGCTCTCGCAGAAGCCGTGCAGGAAAACGAGTACATCGCCGGAGCCGGCATCGGTGTAAGTCATATTAAGATTTTAGATACTAGACGTTAGATGTTAGACTCTTGTCTGAATCAGGATTTGCAGGATTATTGGATGAACAGGATTAAGAAGTACAAGTTAATACTTTCTTTATACTTCTATTCTTACTGTAAGCAAAGGTTATGGGGCGAGTATTATATGATGAGTAGCTATGCAATGCCTTTTCAATCTTGCTACTGTCGGTTGCATCATCTACATCAGAGCATGTTTAAAATTCATGCTTTGCGCTGCAAAAGCCTGTAAAGGAACCTGTCTTCACGCTTTTCTCGCCCCATAGCGCTGCTATGAAACTCTAAAACCGCTTTGCCAGAACCCTTTCCATTCAGCTTTCGCTTGAAAAAACGAAATGTAAATAAGCTCTCAAGTATAAATTAGTTTTCCAAATCATACGCATCCTGTCCATCCTCTAATCTCGCAAATCCTGATTCAGACAAAAAGGCCTCACAAGTATAAACCTGTGAGGCCTTTTATCTAATGTCTTGTATCTAGCGTATGAAATCTAAATCTTCACTGCCACACCCACCAACTTACGAACTGTGTTCTCGATGTCGATAGGGGCGAAACCTGCTTCATGTTGCAGTTCCAGCTGTGAGCCGTGTTCAAAAATAGCATCCGGAATGCCAAGGCGTTTTACCTGCGAAGTATAGCCGTTATCTACCATAAACTCCAGCACAGCACTACCGAAACCACCTTGCAAACAGCCATCTTCCACGGTTACTACTTTGTCATACTTCGAGAAGATATGGTGCAGCAGCTCTGCATCCAGAGGTTTGGCATAGCGCATGTCGTAGTGGCCTGGGGTAATACCATCGTGTGCCAGTTTCTGGCAAACATCCACGGCATAATTTCCGATGTGGCCGAAGGTAAGTATCGCTACTTCTTCGCCCTCTTGTACGGTACGGCCTTTGCCTACCTGCTGCAACTCCAGTGGGGTGCGCCACTTTGGCATCACACCTTCGCCGCGCGGGTAACGGATCGTGAATGGGCCCATGTCATCTTGCGAGGCAGTGTACATCATGTTGCGCAGCTCCTGCTCGTTCATCGGGGCAGCTACCACCATGTTCGGGATGCAGCGCATGTAAGCGATATCGTAAGCGCCGTGGTGTGTGGGGCCGTCGGCACCGGCAAAGCCTGCTCTATCAAGGCAGAACACCACGTTCAGGTTCTGCAGGCATACATCGTGCACCACCTGATCGTAGCCACGCTGCATGAAGGTGCTGTAGATGTTGCAGAACGGGACCAAACCTTGTGTAGCCAAACCGGCAGAGAAAGTTACCGCATGTTGTTCTGCAATACCTACGTCAAAAGCACGATCCGGCATTGCCTTCATCATGATGTTAAGCGAGCAGCCGGATGGCATGGCAGGCGTTACGCCCATTACTTTAGGGTTCTGCTCAGCCAGCTCTACCATCGTGTGCCCAAACACATCCTGGTATTTCGGTGCTTGTGGCGTATCGTAATGTTTTTTGTAGATTTCGCCTGTAATTTTATCGAACAAGCCTGGCGCGTGCCATTTCGTCTGATCTTTTTCAGCAAGGGCAAAACCTTTGCCTTTGGTAGTAAGCACGTGCAGTATTTTAGGACCCGGAATATGCTTCAGGTCTTCCATTACCGATACCAGGTGGTTGATATCATGGCCGTCTATCGGGCCGAAGTAGCGAAAGTTAAGGCCTTCGAACAGATTGCTCTGTTTGAGGATAGCCGCTTTTACGCCACTTTCTATCTTAGAAACAATGGCACGGGCATCCGGGCCAAACTTGCTGATCTTACCTAATATCTTCCAAGCCTCGTCGCGCATCTTGTTATAGGTGCGGGAGGTGGTGATGTCTGTTAAATATTCTTTGAGTGCACCTACGTTCGGGTCGATGCTCATGCAGTTGTCGTTGAGCACCACCAGCAGGTTTGCGTTGGCTACACCGCCGTGGTTTAAGGCCTCAAAAGCCATACCGCCCGTCATGGCACCATCACCGATTACGGCAATGTGCTGGCGCTGGTCTTCGCCTTTATACTTGGAGGCAACCGCCATACCCAGTGCCGCCGAGATAGAGGTGCTGGAGTGGCCTACGCCAAAGGTGTCAAATTCACTTTCTTTTCTTTTCGGGAAGCCGGAGATGCCCCCATGCTTGCGGTTGGTATGGAAAATATCGCGCCGGCCTGTCAGGATTTTATGCCCGTATGCCTGGTGCCCCACATCCCACACCAACTGATCCAGAGGTGTGTTAAATACATAATGTAATGCCGTGGTAAGCTCCACCACGCCAAGGCTTGCGCCAAAGTGACCGCCGTGGATTGATACGACATCAATGATATACTGCCTCAATTCCTGGCTCACTTGCAGCAATTGCTCCGGCTTTAGCTTCCGTAGGTCGGCAGGTGAGTTAATAGAGGCAAGCAGCTCTCCGGGTTTGATAATCATAGAATTGTCCTTATAGACCTCTAACAAAATATGTTGGCGAAAGTTTACAACGCGTAAACCATACTTGTTGAGCCAACTCGTAAAGTTAATAAATAATAAAACACAAGCACCCACTTGGTCAGGGCGAAAGCTTGTAATCAACTATATATAAAGTATAAGTGTCGAAAAATCAGGCTGCTAAGGGAAAACTACTTTTGCTGCTGGTGCCGCCCCGGCAGATTTGTTTTGCTTTATACCTGCACCGCTGCAAATAGTTGTGAACTATGCCACCGCCTGTTTTGGTTGAGGAGGAAGCAAGCTTTGCTCCAATCCGCTGAAAATGATTATTTTTGCTACCTGCGCAGCCACACGCGCCTATAAATGTTGAAAAGGTGAGTTTCGAGATTAGATTACCCTTGTTTGAAGGTCCGTTTGACCTGTTGCTTTTCTTTATTGAGCGTGATGAACTGGAGATACATGATATTCCTATCTTTCAGATCACCAATGAGTTTATGGGCTACCTAAAGCAACTGGAGCAAATGAACATCGAGGTGGCAAGCGATTTTATACTTACCGCAGCTACCCTGATGCGCATTAAGGCCAAGATGCTGTTGCCGCGCGTAGAGAAAGATGAAGAGGGAAACGAGATTGACCCGCGCGAGGAACTGGTGCAGCACCTGCTGGAGTACAAGAAGTATAAAAGTGCTACCCCCGATTTATCGCACATGGAAGACCTGCGCCAGGCCCAGGAAAACCGCGGCAACATACAGGATGAACTGCAGCAAATAGCCAACGCCAACCACTTTGAGTATGAGCTGCAGGACCTGAGCCTTTACAAAATAATGCGCGTGTTCGAGAAAGTGATGACGCGCTACGAAGAGGAGCAGAACAAGCCGAAGCATACGGTTATCCAATTCCCTTATACTATAGAAGAGCAGCGCGATATCATCATGAAAATGGTGCAGGAGCGCAGCCGCCTATCTTTTGCGAAACTGGTAGAGGAGTTTCCGGATAAAATTGGGATGATCTTTAACTTTCTGGCTATTCTCGATATGCTACAGCTTAACCTGATTAGTATAGAAGTTGGCGAAGGCTTTAACGACTTCGAGATACTGGAGGCAGAAGGGCAGGCTACGCAGGTGCTGCAACTGCTGGCAGAGTAGTATTCTATCACCCGAATTCAGAATTTGCCAACTGTTTTGCCGCAGTTCCCGAATAGTTAATAGCTTTACACGTTTGCCTATAGCAGCAAAAGCAATTTAATCAGGAGCCGCAGGTAAAACATCACCACCTTACATGGACCAGAACAAGAAGACCATACTTAAAAGCTTTAGCCCGGTAAAGGTGCTGATACCCGTATTTCTGGGTTTGGCAGCCACTGCCTGGCTTTTTATTAAGGATGATAAAGTAAGCGAACTGAAAGGTATAGCACAGGCAAATGTTTGGTGGCTTGTTGCGGCGCTGGTAGTGCTGGTAATCCGCGATGCTGGTTATATGTACCGCATCCGCTCGCTCACAGATAAATTCCTGACCTGGCGCAACAGCATTGATGTGATCATGCTCTGGGAGTTTGCCTCTGCCATTACGCCCTCTGTAGTAGGCGGCACCACCATTGCCACCATCATCCTGAACAAAGAAGGAATACCATTGGGTAAATCCCTGGCATATGTCATGCTGACGGCAGTGCTGGATAACATGTTCTTTATCGTAGCGGCTCCTATTGCCCTGCTGCTCACGCAGGGGCAGGTTTTTCCTACGTTCAACCTGGATCCGTCGGATGTTGGAAAGCTACAATCGGCCTTTTACATTAGTTACGGGTTGATTGCCGTGTATACCTTTGCCATGATTTATGCCCTGTTCGTGAAGCCAAGAGCTTTTAAATGGCTGTTGCTAAAAGTAACCTCTATCCGCTTTTTTCGCAAGTGGCGTGTCAACGCGTTTCAGCATGGCAATGAGATCATGTGGGCTTCGCAGCAGCTAAAGGGCAAGGACACCGGCTACTGGGCAAGAGCGATTATCTCTACCATTTTTGTGTGGAGCGCCCGTTACTTCCTGCTGAATTGCCTTATTGCTGCTTTTGTGGACGTGAGCCTGAGTGAGCACCTGCTCATCCTGTCGCGCAACCTTATTTTCTGGATTGTGATGCTGATTGCCATAACGCCAGGTGGTGCCGGTATTGTAGAGATGGCTTTCCCGAGTTTCTTTGGCTTGTTCTTGGGTGGTTTTGCCAGTATAGTAGTCGTGCTTTATCGCCTGATTACGTATTACCCATACCTGATTCTAGGCTCTGTTTTCCTGCCAAAGTGGATTGCCAAAGTGTTTGGACGGCAGCCGCAGGAGAGTGAAGTAAATGTATAAGGTACTCAGCCCACGATAGTATAAAAGTATAAACAGAGAGGCCACCTCAATTAGCTTGAGGTGGCCTCTCTGTTTATACTTGGTGGTACTGTGCTAAAGTAGGTTCGGTCAGTTACATCTAAATCTTATACGCCTGCCTTGCCAATAGCTTCCATTGGCCCTGCTGCTTTTGCCATACCAGCATCACGCCTAATTTTACGTTGCCGGGCTTGCCGCTGTCGTTAGTTTCGGCAGAGAGTTTGTGGCGCACAATAGCGGTGTTTCCTGCCACTTTTATAGTCTGGTCTGTCAGGTCTATGGTCACGAAGTCAGATTTGCCACTCGTAAGCGAAGAGACAAAGGCAGTCTTGTCTTCGATGTTGCCGCTGGAGTGTCCGTAGCTAAGCTCAGTGGCGGCAATAGATTCAAGCGCTTGTTTGTTACCGTCAACCATAGCGGTTTTAAGTTTTTCTACGGCGGCGGCTACTTCCGTTTCTGCTTTCGATTGTGCCTTGGCGGCCACAGCTAAAGTAAGCAGGAGCGATAGAAAGAAAAAGGTCTTTTTCATATGTAAAGTGTTTTATCAAAGTTAATATTACTTGTAAATGCTTCTCCCGATCAGCTAAAGGGAAACTAAGCTAGCTACTAATATAGGGCTTTTGCCTGAAACGTGGGCAGGCGGGGCAGGTTTAGAAACAGGAGATCAAAATGGATATCATAATTATAGGCGGCGGCATTGGGGGCTTATGTGCTGCTATCGCGCTGCAGCAGAAAGGCGCAAAAGTTAAAGTATACGAAGCAGCTCCCGAACTAAAACCAGTAGGAGCAGGCGTGGGGTTGGCAGCAAATGCCATTCAGGGGCTACAGCGTTTGGGAGTGGCAGCAGAGGTAGTAGCGCGCGGAAAGCAACTGAAGGCACTCGTAATTTTTGATGAAAACGGCAGCGTGATCAGTAACATGGATACCCGCCCGCTAAGCAGCAAGTATGGCATCAACAACTTTGTGATTCACCGTGCCGACCTGCACGAAGTACTGCACCAGCATTTGCAGCCTGAAACGCTGGAATTAAACAAACGCTGCGCAAGTATAAAGGAACAGGGAGAGCAGGTGCAGGTAAACTTTACGGATGGGACGCAGGCTACAGCTGATTTGCTTATCGCAGCGGACGGCATTAACTCCGCCATACGCCAGCAGCTGCTGCCACAAAGCCAGCCACGCTACGCAGGCTATACTTGCTGGCGTGGTGTGGTGGAGAACCCCGGTGCAAGTATAAACAAGATGATTTCGGCAGAAACCTGGGCACCGCAAGGGCGGGTAGGCATTGCCCCGCTACAAGACAACAAAATATACTGGTACGCCTGTGTAAATGCCCCGCAAAACAGCGAGCAGATGCGGCAGATGTCACCCGCTGATTTGGCACGATACTTTGCCGATTTGCCTCCAGCTGTGCCCGCTATACTTGGTGCTACCCAGCCAGAGCACCTTATCTGGAACGATATAGCAGATCTGAAACCGCTGAAGCGCTTTGCCTATGGCCGCATACTGTTGCTTGGTGATGCCGCGCATGCTACCTCTCCTAATATGGGCCAGGGTGCTTGCCAGGCTATTGAGGATGCGGTGGTGCTGGGGCAATGCCTGGAGCAGGAGCAAGGTATAGATAGCGCGCTGGCCAAGTATGAGCAGCGGCGCTTAGCCCGTACAGCCAAAGTTATTCGTCTTTCACGGCTGTTAGGCAACGTATCGCAGTGGCAGCACCCGGTGCTGCGCGGTATACGCAAAAGCACTTTCAGGTTTATGCCTGCTGCCATCACACAAAGCCAGATGGAATGGCTTTACCAGGTAGACTTTTAGAAAATCTGCTCACGCAAACGCACTTTACCAGGTAGAGCAGTTTATAGTGGTATGATTTATGAAGGAAAGAAATTTATACTTAGCTTCAACACCTGTATCACCACTTTACCCCAAACTAGTAAGATTTATGATGAGAAACATACTACTGTTTGTATCAGCGTTATTTTTATTGAGCTGCTCTGACAGTAACAGCGATCTGGAAGACAAACTAACTGCTGCCATTACCGAGGGAGAAGCAGGCCCTCAAGGATACAAGACAGTGCAAATGGCGGAGCTGACAGATTTTGACTGGGATACCATGTACTACTTTCAGGCCTCAGAAGACAAGAAAGAGATCAGTGATGTTATAGGCTTTAAATGGGAGGGCGCTACTGTGCCGCAGCTTAGCCGCAGGCTTTTATTTGTAAAAGACCAGCAGGTAGTGTCTTTTGTAGATTTTAACTACAACGAGCTTCCTCTTTTTATTTATGGCTGTGAGGGCGATAAATGGATATACCCCAAGAGCCGCACTAACTTCGCCAGCTTTAAGTACTGCGAAGGAGATCGGGAAGTCTATACTTTTATCCCGGTGCAGTGCATTGATAATATTCGGGAGCTGATAGACTATAAATGCCCTGAAGGTGGGGTAGCTAAAGCAGAATAGAAAAAGCCGGCGATGAGCCGGCTTTTTCTATCATAACTCATATTAAACTGTACCCTACCTGCCAAAAAGCTCATTTTTAGAGAAAGGAACTTTGCGAATGGTAAACTCCTCCTGCTGCTGTGGCGCGCCTCCAAAAAGCTTGTTCAGGTGGGCGTATAAAACAAATACCTGATCGCCGTAACTAGTGGCTGTGGTTGGGAATACCGGGCCAGTGTCAAAACGTTCAGCTAAGCTTGCTGTCTGCCACTTGTTTGCTGACCTAAAAGACAAAACTCTGCCAGAAGGTTGTCCGCCGGCGTTGTTTACCACTACCAGCTGCTCTCCGTTTTTGCTTAACAGTAGTCCATCCGGCCCCTCAAGCGGAGCATCTAATGCCACTTTGCTTATAGCGCCCGGGTTAGAGAGCGGTATTTTGTATATTTCATTATTTATCGAATAAGCCACCAGTAAAAAGCCTGCAGGGTGGTAAGCAATTCCGTTAAAGCCAAACGCACCTTGTGGTGTGGCAAAAGCTTCATTTTCGTAAAACACAGTCGCGTTGCCGTGTACATCTACTTTATAAATGATTGGGGAGAAGCTATCGGTAACATAGGCATTGCCGTGTTTGTCGATAGCAATGTCGTTGGCAAAATGAGGTATGCCCGGACGTAGCGCACCCAAATTTACATAATGTATAGGAGCTCCTGTAGCAAGATGATAGATACCGAGTGCTGCCGTTTGCCCAGCAGTTGCCGGAGTTGAGTTGGGGGTGTTGCCCGGATCAGAGCTAGCTATCAATACTCTTTTACGATTCTCATCTACCTCCAACCCAATACTGGAGATAAGGCGCTCATCTGTGATAAAGGGCATGTAGTTGCCTTTGTAATCTACTGTGCCCACTGTGCCTGTGCTGGCAGATGAAACAAAAAATCGCTCGTAAAGTGCATCGTGACTCACACCCTCCGGGTACAGCCCCTGCCTGTTAAAGGTGATGACCTCAGGAACATCTTTTGCCTTATTTACCTCATCCAGAAGATCGTTAAAACCATCCCAGGCTTCGTCGGGAGAGCAGGAAACGGTGCCAAGGCAGAGAAAAGAAAGAAGCAGATAAGAAATTTGCTTTCGCAGGAAAGCCGCTGTAGTAACGGATAAGTGTTTCATAGCTTGTGATAGGTTTTAAAATAGTATAAAAAACATGTTGCTCTGTGTCTTTTGCAGATGCACAGGGGGTATAGAATAATATACTGCAGCTACCTAAGTAAGGCCATTCAGATGCCTGATTACTTAGTAAAACACGGTTTAGACAAGGAATAGCAGGTGGTTTATCGTGTATAGCTTAAGAAGCAGGCACTTCAGAATGCCGCACAGGCAAGTATAGGTTTGTAACAATATTGGCTAAGTGTAAGTATACTTCTCGAATAAGGTATATTCCAATTTTTTAAAGCTTAAATACATGTCGTATGCTTCTGCATCTGAAATAGCCTCTGTTCGGCCACAACCTCCTGTTTTAATTTCTGCTAAGGCAGTTGTAAAGGTGCTAGGAGTCATTGTGTTGGGTTTGCTGGTTGCCAATATTACGGGAGTAGTATTAGAAAGCGTGCTGGCATACGAGTCCAGGTTTACGCGGCTGATAGTGCAGTATTTTGATTTCAACAAAGAAGAAAATTTCCCAGCTTTCTTTTCTGCTGTCATTCTGCTGTTTGCAGGTCTGCTGCTGTTCCTGATACATAAAAGAAGCCGAAGTATGGGAGCTGCCCGCCACTCCCGACATTGGTTTATACTTGGGTGTATCTTTGTTTTTATGGCTGTTGATGAAAGCGTGCAGTTGCACGAGCACATTGCTGAGTTTGTCAGACCAAAGCTATCAAACGATTTGAACGGGCTGCTGCACTGGTCGTGGGTAGTGCCTTATGCTGTTTTTGTGTTGATAGTAGTCGCTTATTTTCTTAACTGGGTACTTAGGCTACCTGCAGAAACCAGAAACATCTTCTTTATCTCTGGGTTTATGTTTGTGGCCGGAGCACTGGGCTTAGAACTGGTGGAGGGTTATCTGTTTAAGGCCTACGGTATAGACCACCTGTATAACCGAGTGATGTATTGTATAGAAGAGCTGCTGGAAATGAGTGCTGTGGTGCTCTTTATTTATGCGCTGCTAAGGCACATGGAAAGAAGCAGTACAAGGCTTGTATTTAGAAGCCAGGAAACTACGGAGGTGGCCGAATCTAAATTGAGGCCTGTTGAGGCTTCTGAAGTGTAGGCCATCTGTTATAGCCTATTGCCGGGTTGTTTGAACTGTACTGCCTGATAAACTCAACTTCTTTTTGATTTACCGCTGTGTCAGAAGCTGTTTCAGATTCCCATAAAAGCTCTTTCCGAATTGTAAAATCACGCTGCTCTTCAGGTGTGAAGTCTTGTTCTATCAGTTTGCTATTGGCACTGCCAAAGTAGTTCAAGGTACCTGTAAGGTCTTTACCAATGTAGATTTTACCGTTAGGGTAGGTGATCTTGTAGATGACTTTCATGAGGGGCAATTGTTAATTCGTAGTAACCTCTGCTAGCAGTACAAGCTGCGAATCCCTTTATACCGCAAGTTTAGCGCTAGCGTAACTTGTGGGAATCCATGACGCAAGTTTTCAAATGCTTTCTGCGGAAGCAGAAAATAGTAAGCAGCGGTTTTATACTTGGTTAGTTAACGTACAAGGTATGGCTAAAGCCTTTGCCGCTTTTGCTTTTTCAAAGCAAGGAAGTTGAAAACTTCCATTCAATACAGCCACAAGTTACGCTGCGCTAAACTTGCGGCATGGGTGGGGTTTATTTAGCTGTTGATTTATGTTTCCCTCTCCCTGTTCTTTCAATTTTGCTTTCTTTCATTAAGAGGCCTAATACGCTATAACTTAAATAATCTTTTGAGCCTCCTCCATAGTCGGATTGTAGTCCCAGATACTTTGCAGCATCAGAATTTTTGATTCCTTCTGGATTTGCTTTGGCTAATTCTACTACAGCTGATTTTATTAGCTCCAGGCCCATCTGTGCTCTCTCATAACAACCTTCAGGTATATTAATTTTAACTTTTGAGGAAATATTTTCAGGGTTAGGCTTTATCCGGTTAGTCAAAAGTCCTCCTTGGCTCCTTATTCCAAATGCTGAGATGAGTTCTGCTTCTATTTTGAGTGCCTGCTCTTCTGTTAAATTATCAGAAATAATAGTGTGTATAACTTCATGTTCTGATAACAGGATATCATTTATTACCTGTCCCTTCTCAGAGTCATCAATATTCAATTGATGCTCCCAAGCTCGATTACCTGTGCCTTTTCCGATATAAAAAGGTTTTGCAGGTTTGCTGCGAGGATCTTTTAGTGCATACACATAAAATGGATTTTTCGCCATGCTAAAGAGTTTGTTTATTCCGTTATTTGTTGACAATCAAAATGAAGTAGCGCAAGAGTTTGCTATGGCATGAAGCAAACACTTGCGCTACTTACACCTGTCGTACATATTGCAATATGCATCAATTAAAAACAAAAAAGGAGGCTCAGAGGCCTCCTTTTTAAGCTCCAGCTATGAAAGGCTGAATGTAAAGTTTATAATCAATCGTGCTACTTGATACGTGCTACGTGTGTCGCTGACTTATACCAACTCGTGCTTCACCAGATACTCGGCAATTTGCACAGCGTTGGTAGCGGCACCTTTGCGCAGGTTATCGGCCACAATCCACATGTTTACAGTGCGTGGCTGTGTCTCGTCTAAGCGTACGCGGCCTACAAACACCTCGTCTTTTCCGTGCGCATCCTGCGGCATTGGGTACTTCAGGTTCTTTACGTCATCTACAACCACAACGCCTTCAGTTTCGCCAAGTATACGGTATACTTCATCCAGCGTAAAATCCTTCTCAAACTCCACGTTTACCGACTCCGAGTGGCCGCCCATTACAGGGATACGTACCGCAGTAGCTGTTACACGGATAGAGTCGTCGCCCATGATCTTCTTGGTTTCGAGGATCATTTTCATTTCCTCTTTGGTATAGCCGTTGTCCTGGAACACGTCGATGTGTGGCAGCACGTTCAGGTCTATCTGGTATGGGTAAGCCTTCTCGCCGTCTTTGCCTTCACGCTCGTTCATCAGCTGGTCTACCGCCTTCACGCCAGTACCTGTTACCGATTGGTAAGTGCTCACCACAATACGCTTCATCTGCAGCTCTTCGTGCAGCTTGTTCAGTGCCACCACCATCTGAATAGTAGAGCAGTTCGGGTTCGCAATGATTTTATCTTCTTTCGTCAGCTCTTTTGCGTTGATCTCTGGTACTACCAGCTTTTTGGTAGGGTCCATACGCCAGGCTGAAGAATTGTCTACTACCACGGTGCCTACTTCTGCAAACTTAGGAGCCCACTCCGTAGAGGTGCTGCCGCCGGCAGAGAAAATTGCAATTTGCGGGGCAGCCGCAATCGCGTCCTGCATTCCGATAACCTTTATCTGTTTACCCTTAAACTCCATCTGCTTACCAACAGATCTCTCAGAAGCAACCAACAATAACTCTGTTACCGGGAAGTCGCGCTCCGCCAGTACTTTCAAAATTTCACCGCCAACCAATCCGGTGGCGCCTACAACTGCTACTTTCATTGTTTAAAAGGTATAGATATATGGTTAATGTATTCAATGTTAAGCGGGTACAGATAGGATACTCAGGTTTATTCTTCCCGACTCCTCATACCCAAACCAATCCTGCTCCCGTAAAAGTTCTATATTAAAGGAGCGTTCTACCAAATCTTGCAGCATGAAAAATTCCTGCAAGTAGTTGTTAAGGCTTTGGGCGTGTCCTTTCGCTTGCGCGAGCAGGTCGGGCTTTCGCCTGTACTCCTCGCTGCGCTGCGGGGTGTCGGCTCTATCCCTCACGCGGCGCAAACTTACAAAAGTTTTCACCACAACAGCACACATGAAACAAACTTTACTCGCTATCTTCCTGCTACTTCCGCTTCTTGCCAGTGCCCAGCTGCAAGACAGCTTCACCGATGGTAACTTCACACAAAACCCCACTTGGACCGGAGATGTCAGCAGCTTCACTGTAAATGCACAGAACCAACTGCAAAGCAGCGGACCGGCTGTGACGGGTACTGTACTTCAGCTGGTAACACCCTCTCAGGCAGCAGTTGGCACTACCTGGGAGTTCTGGGCAAATCTGCGGTTGGCTACCTCAGCCAGCAACTATGCCGATATCTACCTCATCTCCGATTCAGAAAACCTGAACAGCACTACCACCAACGGCTACTTTGTACGCATAGGCGGTACCACAGATGAAGTAAGCCTTTTCCGGAAAGACGCAGGCAAAGCCGCTGTAAAAATTATTGATGGGCAGGACAAGACCGTGGCCACCAGCAACAATATAGTGCGCGTGCGGGTAACCAGAAGTATGAATTTTGAGTGGCAGCTAAGTATAGATGTTACCGGCACCGGCCAAAGTTATACCAGCCAAGGATCTGCCACCGATGCCACCTACAAGCGCTCGTCATACATTGGTGTTTTGGTAAGGTACAGCTCTGCCAACAGCCAAAGGTTCTACTTCGATGATTTTTTGGTTTCAGATACGCAGGCACCAGTACTAAACGAGTTCCAGACCGTAAATCCGCAGGAGCTGACGCTGCTCTTTAGTGAGCCACTGCAGCCGGATCAGGCACAAAATGTTGCGAATTATACCTTGAACGGAAGTACAAAACCGCTTGTCGCCGAGCTTACTGCACCAGACCGCGTGCGTTTAGTATTTGCCCAGAACTTCAGGAGTGGCAATAATATACTTAGTATAGCCAACCTGCAGGATTTATACGGCAACAGCCTGAGCAGCCCTATTGAGCAAAGTTTCAGTTTTACACCTCCTGCCGTGCTGCCTGGCTATAACGAGCTGCTGATAACAGAAGTAATGGCCGACGAAACGCCTGCTGTTGGCTTGCCGCCACAGGAGTACATTGAGTTATACAATGCTACAGAAGAGAAAGTGCTTACGCTGCAAGGTATCCGCTACTCCGATGCCACTTCTACCACCACACTGCCCAATGTGCAGCTTCTGCCGGGAGAGTATGCCGTAGTGGTGCCCAATAACCAGGTGCAGAACTTCAGCCAGTACGGCAAGGTGATCGGTATCAGTAACTTCCCGAGCCTGAACAACAGCGGCGAACTCCTGCAGCTGCGCCAGCCCAATGGCCGCCTGATCTATGCCGTTAACTACTCCGACACCTGGTACAAAAACAATAGCAAACGCGAAGGCGGCTGGAGCCTGGAGATGATTGATGTGCAAAACCCCTGTGCTGGCGCTGATAACTGGACAGCCTCGGTAGACCCACGTGGCGGCACGCCTGCCCAGCCCAATTCTGTAGCTGCTTCCAATCCTGATAATACACCTCCTGTACTTACAGACGTAACTGCTGTTGCACCAGATAGGCTATTGCTGCGCTTTAACGAGCGGCTGGATAGCGCGCAGGCAGCAAGTATAGCTAACTACGGCCTCAGCCCAAGTATAAGTATAGCCAACGTACTGGTGCCGGGGCCGTTATTCTCCGACGTTATACTTACACTAACTGCTCCGCTGCAGGAGAGCCAACTTTATACGTTAACTGCCACAAGTATAACAGACTGCGCTGGCAACCTCAGCCCGCAACCCTTGACTTATACTTTTGCGCTGCCGTCTGCCCCTGAGCCCGGTGATGTGGTGATAAATGAAATCTTGTTCAATCCACGCACTGGCGGGGCTGATTTTGTGGAGCTCGTAAACCGCAGCAATAAGTACCTGAACCTGCAAAACTGGCAATTAGCCAACATCAGTGGCGATACCATCAGCAACAGACGAACTATTACCTCCGGTAATTATGTGCTGGCGCCGGGGCAATATGTGGTGCTTACCTCCAATCCTGAAAACATCAGAACGAATTATCCAGCAGCTCTACAGGAAACTTTTTTACGGATGGCCAGCCTGCCTAGCTACCCGGATGATGCAGGGACAGTGGTTGTGTTACAAGCAGATGGAAAAGTGGCAGACAGGTTTAGCTATAGCGAGCGCATGCACTTCAATTTAATAGATGATGTGAATGGGGTATCGTTGGAGCGGCTGCGGCTGGAGGGGCCAAGTATAGCCAGTAACTTCCATTCTGCGGCTACTACTGTTTTTGCCACGCCCGGGTATAGAAACTCGCAGTCGCAGGAGGGGGTAGCGGCGCAGCAGGTATTTGAGGTAAGTCCAAAAGTTTTCTCACCCAATGGCGACGGCTTTGAAGACTATACCACCATCAACTACAACACCGACAAAACAGGCCTTGTTGCCAACATAACCATCTTCGATTCCGAAGGCCGGGAGATTAAAAAGCTGGTACGGAATGAGCTGTTAGCCGCTACCGGTTTCTTTCAGTGGAATGGCCTGCGCGAAGATGGTACTAAGGTTAACATGGGGTACTATCTGTTCTATATCGAACTATTTGGTTTGAATGGGGAGAAGAGTGCGTTTAAGGAGAAGGTGGTGGTGGGAGGGAGGTAGTGATAAGGGAGTTATTGATTTTATCAAACTAGCGTTCTTCTCCTCGCCGCTGGCGCTAGCTTGCAGCGAGTGCCTATTATGGTGTAGAGCTTCCTGCTCTACTGGCTCTCGGAGCCATACCTGTACAGCTTTGGCCATACTTCCATAGCTCCTGCTTACTGCAACTTCAGCCAAGCTATCCTCTCTAGTTCCCGTTCATCCTCCAGCTCCCAAATGCTAACTGTTTCACCTTTGGCTTTGGAGCGCTCACGGCTGGGGTAGGGGTCCCTATATGAGCGGAGCCTCGTTCTCGGGCTTCGCGCTGTGTAGCCTTCCTTTGCCGCCCTTCGGTCGCAATGCCCTTACGGGCCGGAACTTACAAGACGCTCTTCTCGAGGGGCCCTACCCTCATACAAGGACTGGGAAGAGTTCAAATAGCCTCTGTTCACTGAGCTTATACTGATTCCCCTCCTTGGAGGGGCTAGGGGTGGGTTACAGGGATAGCGCCAGCTACGGCGGCAACAAAAAAGCCCGGCAGTTCACTACCGGGCTATACTTGGTAATTCTAAAACTGCTGTAGCCAAGGTGCCAGCGATTGTAGCATTGGTCCGAAAGCTGAGCCGTGACCCTGGCCTTGTATCGGAATAAACTCCAGATTTTTGGCTCCTTGCGCAATAAAGCGGTCGTAGGTTGTTTTGGAGTTTTGGAACGGTACGATGTTATCTGTTGTGCCGTGGTAGAGGCGGGTAGGGCTTTGCGGTACCCAATCCAGAAAGCTGTTATCTTTTAAAGCTTGCTTCAGTACCAGCTCTTTGTTCGTGTCTTGCAGATCAGTGAAAAAAGTCGTGTTAAAAAGCTTCTTAGGGTCTGTAGATAACTCACGGTTGATAGCTCCTCCATTTTTTACCCCATCAAACAAAGCCGGTAACTTAGAAGCATACGGCTCCTGAAACAGCTCTTTGAGAGGGCGGTTCCAGCCGTTGGTTTTATTATAAGCTTGCAGAATGTAAGCCAGGTATGCCGGGTAAGTATAAGTTTGCCCAGATTTAATGCCGCCTAACATACTTACCAGGTCGTAGCCACCAGCGCCGGCTGCGGAGGCTGTAACCTTTAGCCCGTGCTCCGGATGTGTCTCAATTTCCTTTTGTGCAGCTAGTGTTACAAAGCCTCCTTCAGAATATCCAATCAGAAAGAGCTTATCATTTGCCTGCACCTGTTGTTGCTTGTAAAAAGTTTTGGCAGCCTTTATCATATCTACCACAGCCAGGGCAGCGTGCTTCTGGTCGTAGTAAGGGTGAAAAATGTCTTTCGATGCTCCGAAACCTAAATAATCCGGTACCAGCGTAATGTAGCCTCCGGCAGCAAATGCCTCAAAGCCTGATAGGCCAGTAAAACTGGTTGGCGCCTCGGACTGCGCGAAAATAGTGCCATGCTGAGCGCTGATGACAGGTGCCGGAACAGTCATGCCCATCGGAACACAAACCAACCCGGATGCCTGTACTTCTTTACCCTGATAGGTAGTGGTATAAATCAGTTTATAAACCGATATGCCATAAGTTATATCTGTTAAATAGCGTCCATAGCCCTGAGAGGAAACTATAGATTTTAGCGTTTCCTGCGGTACGCTCATCAGTAGCTCTGAAGATACATAATGGGTTTTCTCCGCAGCAGGCGCCGGCTTTTCAACTACAGCAGGTGTCGCAGCAAGGGCTTCTTTTTCGCAGCTTGAGTTGCCCAGCAATGTGCCGAGTAATAGTGTATAAGTTAAGATATGCCTGATCACGAATGATATCCTTTTGATGTGCAAGTATACAACACCTGTGGCTGCCTAGAAGTGCCATTAGGCTTTGTGTAGATCAATCAAATAAAATTCTATAACGGCAGCTTAAGATGATATGGACAGCATGTATCTTGCGGCGCTTTTCCTCTGTGGCAAGTATGAGCTTTAGAAGAGGTTAAGTATAAATAGCCTAATTCTGTTTTAAGTGGACAATATTTTATACTTGTGCTTCTTCGCTTTTATGGCGGGCTTTATTGATTCTGTGGTAGGTGGCGGTGGCTTGATTCAGCTGCCGGCTTTGCTGATATTTTTGCCGGGAGCATCGCTGCCAACTATTTTTGGCACAGGTAAATTTGCGGGCATAGCAGGCACCACAGCAGCGATGATACGCTATGTACGCACCGTAAAAATCAACTACCTGGCTATACTTCCGGCAGCTGGCGCGGCCTTCGTTTTTTCGTTTTTAGGTGCCAGAGCGCTGAGTCACCTTGATGCAGATTTGCTAAAGCCACTTATCTTACTGCTGCTGATCCTGGTGGCAGTCTATACTTTCACCAAAAAGGATTTTGGCTCTTTGCACGCACCTAAGCTAACAGCTTCTAAAGAGCGCCTGTACGGGCTGCTGATAGGTGCTACCATAGGTTTCTATGACGGTTTCTTTGGGCCGGGCACGGGCAGCTTCCTGATCTTTATCTTTATCGGGATATTCGGGTTTAACTTTCTGGCGGCCTCGGCGGCGGCAAAAGTGGTGAATGTGGCTACCAACCTCTCGGCGCTGCTATACTTCGGCTATAAAGGATATATCATGTATGAGGTGGCAATCCCGATGGCCGTCTGCAGTATCATTGGCTCCCAGTTAGGTACCCGCACAGCCCTTAAGCGCGGGGTTGGCTTTGTGCGGGTCCTGTTTTTGGTGGTAGTGAGCGGCATTATTTTAAAGTTTGCTTATGATACCTATGGCACCGGCGGCAGCGACTTTACCAAGCTAGCTACTTCTGTGCAGGCTTGGTTTGGGCGTAAGGGGTAAGTATAACTGAAAGCTTATAGTTCGCTTATACTTGCTTAAGCCCGTGCATAGGCAGGCCTCCGTTTATTCTACTTGAATCTCTCCAGCAGACCAATATAACATTGTTTTAGCCTTGGCATACTTGGTGCGTAGTCCATACAGTTTTACCTGTGCCTCCAGTAACTTGGCTTCTCGGGAGTTGATGAGAAACAGAGAGCTCTCGCCATTTTCGAAGCGTGTTTGTTCGCCGTTGCGAAGTATAAGCGCATTGGCTACCATGCGCTCCTGTAGTTGTAGCTGCCCTTCCAGTGCCTGAAGCTCGTTGTAGGCCGCCTGCACCGCATTCTCTACCTGGCGTGTTTGTTGTAGCAGCTCCATGCTGTTAGCCTGTTGCTTTACCTTGGTTAGCTGTAGTTTGCCGCGTTCTTCCCGCAGAAACAGCGGTAGGCTAAAGCTGAGCCCTAACTTATAGTTGCCTTGCCAGTAGTTATTTTCTACCACTTCTCCTGGCTGTAAGTAAAAATCCCGCTGCAGCACGTTGTACTCAGCGTTTAACTTAGGCAGCAGCTTATTAGCCGCAAATGTGCGTTCAATTTGTAACTGCTCTCCTTTCAAGCTTAACTTCTGCAGATCAGGGTGATTATTGCGTGCTGCTACAAGCAGGCTTTGCAACTCCTCCTGTGCTACCAGAATTGCTTCGGATCCTGCTAAAGCCGGTACAGCATTTTCCTGTAACTCAAGAGGCACCTGATCTTCTGCCCACAGGTGTACTGCCACCTGTAGCCGCGTGTTCTGAAGCTCCAACTGCGCCTGTTGCAAAAGTAGTTGCCGGTCTTGCAGGGCCATCAATGCCTCTACCGTATCAATGGCAGCCAAGTCTCCCTCCTGCACCCGTGCTCTTACAGCTTTCAACCTGAAATCAGTCAGCTCATACGCCTCCTGGTACAACTGTGTCGTGCGCTGCTGCAGCAGCCACTCCCAATAATCTTTGGTAGCCTGTAACAGCAGTTTGTTAATAAGTTTTACGCGTTCGGCTTCGGCTATGTCCTGCATCAGCCTGGCCTGCCGGATAGTGGCACGACGCTCATCTATAAACAGCCCTTGCCCCAGAGGTACAGAAATGCCTGCATAGCTAAGCCCTTCGGTTGGCATCGTGTTTTCAGGGTTCAGGTACTGGCCCGTGTTTTTATCAAAGCCGAGCTTTATTTCCGGGCCAAACCAAAGCGGCACACGCAGCGCGCTGTTCCACAGGTTGTAATATTCTTTGCCGCCGTACTCTTTGCGGTAAAGCTTGCTGCTGATAACAGGGTCCAACGTGCCACGTGCCATCCGCAACTCCTGGCGAGCCTGCTCGGTAAGCAAGGCTGCCTGCGAGGCAACAGGGTGGTGCTGCAGAATGAGGCGGTGAAAGTCTTGCAGGGTTAGCACCTGCACCGAATCCTGTGCGCGTGCCTGAAAGAACCCTAGCACGAGCAGCATCCATACAGGCAATAGGCGGATGTATCTATTGTTGCGTTTCATGTAAAAGCTTATTCTCCGTAGGCTGTTTCGGTCTTCTTAGTAGTGTCTTTTGTAGTTGCCTGCCCTGCAGTATAATCAGCAGGGAAGTTGTTAAGCTGTCGCCATATCTCGTACCAGATAGGCACCGTATTCAGCATAGCCCAACCTTGCACGCCCGAACCTACACGCAGGGCATCAGGCCACTCCTCCTGCTCTGGGTCTGGTACCACCAGCAGGCGGTACTGTCCATTGGTCCCTGTGTTGTCTATAACCGCAACGGTGCCTCCAAAAGTACCGAAGCTGGCGCCTGGCCAACCTGAGAATACAAGTGCAGGCCACCCTTCAAACTGCAGGCGCATGTCATCTCCGGGTTTTATCAGCGGAAGGTCCAGCGCGTTTACGTACAGCTCTGCTGCCAGCTGCGGATTGTTCGGCATAATGGTAGCCAGTGGCTCGCCCTCCTTTACTGTTTCCCCGATTCCAGCTTTCAGGGTTCTTACCAGGTAACCTGTCTGCGGTGCAACGATGTGGTAATATTGGCTTCTAACTTCGGTGCTGGTATATTCGCTCTGCAGCTTTGCCACCTCTGCCTCTGTTCCGAAAACATAAGAACGGGTAGCACTTAGCTCAGCCTCTGCTTTTGCAATTTTATCAGCATACTCAGCCTGTAGCGAGTTAAGCTCGGTTCTGGTGTTTTGTAGCTCTGCACGTGTGGCGTCAAACTTATTGATGACCGACAGTAGCTTAGCCTGTGCCTCCTGCAGTTTCAGGCGGCGCTGCTCCAACTCCGTTAGCGATTTTAACCCTTGCTGATACAGGTTTTCCTGCCGGGCAAACTGTGCCTCGGCAATAGCCAGGTCTGTGCGCTGTGCCACTACATCCATGCTGTCGCTCTGCAGCTTCAGGCGGGTTTGTTCTATTTTGTTTCGAGCCTTCTGAAGGCTAAACCCAAGCCCCTCCTGCAGCGCCTTAATTTGCTCCTGCATGGCCTGCGCTTTAGCTCCTGTTGCCGTGGCAGAACCTTGTTTCGCCTCTAGCTGCTGCCCCAGGTTTGCCAGCAGGTTCGGGTCCATGTACTTTTCCTTTATCTCTGATAGGCGGGCAATGGTATCACCTTTATTTACAAGCGTTCCCTCCATTACATACCATTGCTCAATTCGGCCGGCAATAACAGCTTGCAGCGTTTGGGGCCTGTCTTGCGGAGTAAGGGCCGTAAGTGCTCCCGTAGAGCTGATGTTCTGAGTCCAGGGTAAAAAAAGGCACAGCACGATCAGCAGGAAGATACCGCCGATCCAGTACGTAAGGATGCGGCCCTGCCGAGGCGTTTGCACCTGCTTCATGGCTTCGAACTGCACATGGTCAGGCTGGTTAGTTTCTTCTAATGTATTTGCCATAAATTTTAGGCTGTTACTTCTGTTAAATCTCTCATTAATTTGTGCTCGACTATTTCCTCATAACTGCCGGAGGCCACCATTTGCCCATCCTTCAATAAGAAGACTTCATTGCAGAGCTCCATCACATCCAAATCATTGGATACAATGATCATTGTCCAGTCGAACTGAGGGTTAGTGAGCGTGCGCATCAAATGCATTTTTTCTTTTTTGCTCATCCCTATCCAAAAGTTGTCGATAATGAGCAGCTTAGGGCGGCGCACAATGCTTCTGGCCATTACTATTTTTCGGGCAATGCTACCCGGCAAGCGCAAACTACCGCCTACCAGGTATGTTTGCAACCCCTCCGGCAGCTCGTGTACAAAGTCGCTGAGGCCTATCAGGTCAATGGCCCATAATACATCCTGTGCCGGCAAGTCACTGCCAAGCGTAATATTATCCAGCAGTGTGCCGTCAAAGACCTGCTCTTTAGAAATATTGTCACCGATCAAACTGCGCAGGTTTCCGATGTGCAGGTCGCGGAGTGAAACACCACTGTAGGAAATGCTCCCTTCATAGGACGAATACAGCCCCAGCAGCAGGCTGACAAGTGTGCTTTTGCCCGAATTGTTATAGCCAGCCAGGCAGATGCGCTCTGATGGGTTAATGTTAAAGCTGAGGTTCCGGAGAGTAGCCTTGTTGGCGTCTTTGTGTTTATAACTCATGTTTTGTACCTGTACACCCAAGCCACCTGTAAGCGAAAGATCGCTTAGCTTCATGCCCTTTACTTCTTCAATAGGCAAATCAGTTACCTGGCCCAGTTTATCAAGGCTCGTTAGTACATCGTATACTGTATCCAGCTTTACAATGATCTTTTCCACTGCGGTCATGATCAGGATAATGATGATTTCGGATGCGACAAACTGCCCGATGTTGATCTCCCGCTGCACAACCAGAATACAACCCAGTACCAGCAGGCCGCCTGTGATAAAGGTTTTGAAGCCAACAAAGCTGAGGTACTGTGTCATGAGTACACTAAAGTGTTCTTTACGCACTTTCAGGTAGCTGTTTACATAGCCGTCAGTGCGCTCCATAGGCAGGTTAGTATGCCCTACCAGCTTAAAAGTGCTTAAGGAGCGAGCCAATTCCTCCAGCCACGCTACCAGTTTATACTTGTACTTCGACTCCATCAGGCTTGTTTCTACACCTTTTTCCCCGGTTAGCCAGATAATAGTGACGAGGACAATCATCAAGATCAAGCCCAGGAAAATAAAGTATGGGTGGTAGAGAGACAGCAGTATCAAGCCGAAAATGATTTGTATAACGGCCGTAGAAAAGTCCAGCAATATCTTGGCCAGGCCCTTTTGCAAAGACACCACATCAAAGAAGCGGTTCATTAGCTCTGGCGGGTAATATTTATGGAGTGCCTCTGTCTGCAGGCGTGGTATGCGGTATGCAAAATCAAAGGCAGTTCTGGCAAAAATGCGTTGCTGCAGGTACTCTACCAGCCACAGCTGCATTACCTGCAAACCGCCTACTATAAGCAGGGCCAGCACGATCAGGCCAATCAGCACCACTACAGATACAGATATCTGCCCACTGGATACAAAACCAATAATGCTCTGAATGCCAAGAGGCAAGGCAAGACTGATCAATCCGGCTGCTACTGCATAAACATATAGATAAGTGATTTCACGCTTTTCTATAGACAGCAGTTTCAGGAACCGCTGCATAGGTGTTGCATGCTTTTTAGAAGAAGTACTCATGCTTGTTATATTACTTGTTGTGCTTGATTGCAGAAAAAATCAGGTGCTTTAAAAACTCAGAGGTTTCTGCCTCTGGGTGCTGATGTCCGTGGATATCAGTAAGCGTTGGCAGGTGTTTTGCAAAAAACAACTGCTGATGCGAAGCCTCCAGCACGGTGCTAGCCAGCGCATGAGGATAAGGATAAGCAGGGTTTACCTCCAGCAGCACCTCTGCCACCCGTTTGCAAAGGCGCTTATACTCCAGAAAATACCCTTCTTTATTGTCTGCATCCACATCTTTTGTTAAGTATACTTTAGATGATTCTGAGATAACAATGTGGTGCAGGGCTGCTTCATCTATATGGGCTGTAGCAGGGTCGTTCTGGTTAGAGCTGCTTATAACATTTAGCATGCGTATCAGTTTATCGCAAGGGTCGTAAATATTGTTTATCTCAAACCTAACGCGATAGTCTACCCAGGCCCAATACCATGAAACCAGGTAGACCAGCAGCTTGTGCTTGTTCTCGAAGTAGCGGTACACAGATGCTTCAGTCGTGCCAATTTCAGCAGCCAGTTTTTTAAACGTAAAGTGCTCAAAACCTAGTGCATCAATCAACATTATGCTTTCTGAAATTATTTTCCGACCTAGTTCAGTGCCCTCTGGCTCCCGCAGGTAAGATGTATGGGTTAAGGATAACTTGATGCCTGATCCTATCATCATGTGTTCTGATTAAAAATTTACTGCTCTGTGTGTGTTACTTCAGCTAACTAGCATATAACAAAGATATAGATACTTTTCGTTATAATAGTATTACTATCAAATAAGTTTCAAGTGCTATTAAATGTTTAAAAAAAGAGCAAATTTATTTTTGTAGCCTTCTAAGTGAGCTGGCATAGGACTGCCGGTAGCCTTCAAGATTGCGGTGTTCAGGGAGTGCATTATGTGAAAGCGCCTTAAGGTAAAAGATGAAAAACCTATGCAGGAGGTGCTGTGCATAATCACCTAAAAATGTCAACATCAAACATTTCAACAAATCCCCGTACCTTTGCCTACTGGCTGTGCCGTAAGTATAGGTAGGGCCTTGATAAATACCATCACCATGAAATTTGAAGATTACCGCATCTCCGACGAGATAAAAAACAGTTTGGACAAACTCGGCTTCAGAAAGCCGACTGATATACAGTTCAAAGCCATTCCGCCGATTATGAAAGGAGAGGATGTGCTGGCGATTGCACAGACGGGTACCGGTAAAACCGCTGCCTTCGCTATTCCTATACTTGACAGGCTACAGTATAGCAAAAACCGTAAGCGCGGCGATGGCATTAAATGTGTGGTGATGGTGCCTACACGGGAACTGGCACTTCAGATAACAGAGGTGTTTAACGAAATTGGACGAGGCACCCGCGTTACTACCTTTTGTGTTTTCGGAGGCGTAGAGCAGGGGCCACAGATTGCTAAACTGGAGGCTGGTATTGATGTGCTGGTTGCCACTCCGGGGCGCCTGTTTGACCTGGTGAGCCAGGGATACATTCAGTTGCACCGTGTGGAGGTGCTGGTGCTGGATGAGGCCGACCATATGTTAGACCTGGGCTTTATACATGATATTCGCCAACTGATTACTAAACTGCCTTACAAGCGGCAGACACTATTCTTCTCGGCCACTATTAACGAAAAGATAAAGGAACTGGCTTACTCGCTGGTAAACAAGCCAGTGCGGATTCAGATTTCCCCGAAAGACCCGGTTGCCAAAAACGTAGATCACTCGGTGATGTATGTAAGTATGGACGACAAGCGCTTCTTTCTGGAGCGTGTGGTGAAGGAGAACCCGGATAAAAAGATACTCGCCTTTGTGCGCACCAAAGTACGCGCTGAGCGTGTGGTAGCAGCCATGGAGCGCGTAGGCATCGAAGCAGTAAGCATACACGGGGGCAAAGAGCAAAAAGACCGCCTGGACGTAATGCGCAAATTCAGGAAAGGAGATGTAAAGCTGATGATTGCAACGGATGTAAGCGCCCGTGGCATTGACATTCCGAGCGTGGAGTACGTGGTGAATTACGATTTGCCGGAGCAGCCTGAAAACTACGTGCACCGCGTAGGGCGTACAGGTCGTGCGGAAGCGAAAGGTGTTGCTGTGAGTTTTTGTGCCCCTGAAGAAAAGCCTATCCTCGACGAGATTCAGACTTATCTGACCAAAGACATCAAAGTGCTGGAGCTAGATAAGGAAGATTATGAGGCCACTATCGATTTTAGTCCGGAAGCAAAGTATGATTGGAAGGCTCTGTTGAAAGAGGCTGAGGAAAGCGATGAGAAAATAAAGGCAGCCAAGGCCAAAAAAGCAAAAGCCAAAGCAAAGAAAAAGAAGTAAGCTTTTATACTATAAACGGCAAAGGCCTGTGCGGAAAATGAATCTGCACAGGCCTTTGCCGTTTAAGCACGTATGCGGTTATGTCTTATTTTTTTGCTTTGCCAGTAGTCTTTACCTGCTCCAGCAAACGCTCTATCCAAAAAATCAGGAAAAGGGCGACAAGGTTAATGCCGATAAATTTCTGGCCTGTATCTGTTCCTATCTGGAATTGAAAAGAAGAGAGGGCGATACGAAATTTAAATACCCATGCTCCTACCATATCAAAGCCAAAACCAATGCGCAGGCCAGCCACATACTGGAACCCATAAGCCCCGAAGGTAAAGTATACCACTTGTAAAATTTGGTTGATGAGCGACACCATCAGCCCCCGCTGCGCATTGCGAAACAACATGCGGCCGCAAAGTATGGAGAAGATGAAAAGGCCTACGGCAAAAAATGTAGTCCGCAGTGCTGGCTGGTCTATAACTACCTGGCCCTGAAACAGCACCCATGCCGTGAAGGCAATTCCTAGTATACCTCCAACTATTTGGTAAATAGCCAGTGCCTTTATTTGAGAATGAACTTGCTTATCCATCTGCTGAATAATGATTGTTGTTATGACAAATGTGCAGCAAAGGTAGCAAAATATATGGCGGAAGCAGCTTTACTTGAAAGTATAGCAGCGAAGTGCGTCAGCTGTTTTGCCTGTGCTAAAAGCAACTGAGTTCGCTGTTCTTTACCTTAATAGAGGTGGGTTAGGCTGTTCTTTTGCTAAAAACTTTAAGCCGTTATAAATGTAAGGGGCTAAGATAGGTTATACTCTCCTTCACTTCAGGAAGAGCTTAGTTAGCTTGTAAAATGTATCTCTATTATCAGCTACCAAACGATAACCGATCTCAGCTATGCTGTTGGCAAAAGGCAGGTGGTGGTAAAACCAGTTCCAGGTGCTGTAGCCACTCAGCTTTAAAAGCACTGCTACTGCTTCAGCCCCATGTAAGCGCTGCCCATAGGCCGTAATCAGGTACACGGATCTTTTAAACTGGGCATGGCTGATGTTATAAAGCCCATCTGGCACCTGCTGATATGGCGTGTAGATTACTTTGCCTTGGGTCATACCTTGCCAGCGGCTTATCCAATATTTGCAGAAGCTGCAGTCACCGTCGTAGATGATAGTGGGTTTAACAGGGGGACTTGGTGTAGGGATTGCTTTCATAGTCTTTTTGTAGATGATGGCTTGATATTATTTGATTTCTCGTATACTTTTCCTCTAATAAATAGTTGGTTTGAAAGTAGGATAAGTTTCTTGCCATTTACAGGCGGTAAAGAGGTGTGTAAATATTCCTCATAGTGGGGATTTTATGAGCATTGTGATTTTGTGTTCTACACTTCCTGTAAGTATAAATAATTTGTAAAAGGCTGTTTATAAGCAGTTTGGTGCGTAGTAAGAGTTTGGCATGATTCTGTTAGTATAGATAGCAACAAACATTAATTACAAACTATCAAACCATGAAAAAAGCAACTGTATTTGCAGCCGCAATAGCTATAATCGGACTAACTTCTTTAGATGCTAGTGCCCAAACTCAAGGCCAAACAGCAACACAAGGTCAAACTACTCAGACGCAGACACAAGGTCAGCAGCAAACTGAGCAGGTACAGCAAGAGCAAGGCCGTGAGGTAGTTCAGCAAGACCAGTTACCTGAAGGCGTGAAAAATGCGCTTAAGAGCGATGTGTATAAAGATTGGACAGTAGGCGAAATCCACAAAGTTGCACCAACTGCAGGTGCTGGTGGTGAAGTAGTGTACGAAGTGAAAATGACCAACGCGCAAGGCCAAGCCGGCGTGGTAAGAATGAACGAGAAAGGCGGAGCCGCCTCATCAGAAGAGTAATAACTGTAAACGTCATATAGTAAGCCGAAAAAAGCCTCACCTTGTGGGGCTTTTTTTTGTGCTTTACTTTTTGCTGTTGGCAAACAAAGTAGTGATCATTGTGGTTTGTCTTTTGCCTTACGCAGTGCTTTCAGGTAAGCAACCAGGTTGTCTAGTTCGTCGTCAGAAATCACATCTTCTTTAAAAGCTGGCATGGTACCCACTCCGTGTCTTACTTGAAACCGAATCATAAAGCCGGGTAGCGGTTTATTATTT
Organism: Pontibacter rugosus; assembly: GCF_042678745.1. Taxonomy (NCBI): domain Bacteria; kingdom Pseudomonadati; phylum Bacteroidota; class Cytophagia; order Cytophagales; family Hymenobacteraceae; genus Pontibacter; species Pontibacter rugosus. The sequence goes on from NZ_JBHTLD010000004.1 coordinate 40,140, forward strand.
ATAGCTGGGGCAAGACCCGACGCTCCACCCGGATGGCACTTCTGGCAATAGGTCATAAATACTACTTCGCCTTGCGCTACTGCAGGGTTATCAGTATTTAGTGGCTCATATTTAGGTGCGCCTCTGCGTGCCGTGCCGCAAAAGCTAAGTGATAGTAGCAGAAATGTGGTGGCGGCAAGTATAAATAGTCTTCTCATGAGTATCAGCTTTAGCTTTTTGTGATTTTCCAGATCACGCCTGTTTTTACCTGCGGCTCCGATCCCTTCGCTGTCATTTTCATTACGCCGAAATCAACGATGTACATACTTTGCCCATCGGGTGAGAACTTTACGCTAATGGGACGTTCCAGGCCACCGGTTTTTAGTTTTGAGGCAGGAGCTACTTTTTTGCCTTTGTTGGCTGCAAAATCAGTAACGATACCATTATTCACATCAACCCGAACAACCTTAAATCCCACCGGAGCCAGCACTTTGCCTACTTCTGGAGCCATGTCGCCGAACTGGGCAACAAAAACCTGCCCTTGGTAGCCAAAGGAGTTGCTGCGTGAAAAGTCGAGGCCGTTAGAAGAGGAGTGCACCCCTAGTGCGGCAGTTGGTTTTGGCGGTTGGTTTGGATGCTGTGCCAGCAGGGGCTGTGGCGCTTTCTCTCCGGGAGCCTCAAACCTATCGCCGTTTACAGGTATACCACCGGCAAAGTCTGGCCAGCCGTACCAGGTGCCTGGCTTTACCTGCCACAGATAGTCGGCTGTGCCCCACATCGGTCGGCTGCCTCGCACGTCAAAACTGTTTTCGCTGATATAGAGCTGCCCATTCGGGGAAAATGCCAATCCGAAGGGGTTTCTGAAGCCCCAGGCTACTAGCTCAGGCTGCCCTCCGTCTGGCGAAATACGCATGATGGCACCAGAGCAGGGGATGCTGCCCTTAATAACCTCACCTTCTTTGGTAGGCGTGCCATAAGGAGAATAAGCACCTGTGGTTTGTTTGCCGCTTTTGCTGCCAAGCGGAATTTCGCTTGTGAAGTTGTGGCCTTTCAGTACAATGTCCCGACAAGGGATGTCATGGAATTCTGGGTGCCGTTTAAGCCAGCCGTAGTCATAATTGTCAGGGCCAACTATACCAGAATTGGTGGCGGTGCCTAAGCCAAAGTATAAACTGCCGTCAGGGCCAATAACTGGCCCGTTAGTGTGGTGATCGCCCATGGTGGGCAGGTTTTCTACTAAAGGGGCAATATTACCATTAGGTGAAATGCGCAATATTTTACCCCCTTCCATTTCGCCACCTTCACCTACAAAGAAGTTGCCGTTATGAAACGTTACCCCTGTCCAGGGGCCGTTTCTTTGGCCTGTTGCCACGGTGGTAAGGCTGCCGTTCTGCTCTACGCGCAGTAGCTTTGGCTCTAAGAACACCTCGCCATACGAGTACCCTGATTCTACCACATATAGCTGGCCCTGGTCATCAAAAGCTATACTTGTAGGAAAGGTAAGACCAGTGGCAACAGCCTCCGCTTTGTAGCCCTCAGGCAGTGCAATGGCGGTAGGATCTACTGGTCGGGCTTCGGTACGGATATCTCCCTGGCCGCCTCCATCTGATGGCAGTAGTAAAAAACAGCTGCTCACGCCGAAGAGCAGGAGCAAGGGGAGTAGCCTGTAAATATTTTTCATAGCTTTTGATTTCCAGAATTTTATCCTACATTATCAGTGTAATTGTTCGATACGTTTGCATATATCTAAAGTTAAGATAATACGCTCCCATACATGGCGCGCAGTTTGGATGCAGCTTCCGCTGGAGGTACTGCTGTGGCTTGTGGGGCTTATGGCAATGGCCGTGTCAGACCCTCACCAGCAGCACCTGTTTAGCTTTTGCCCTTTTAGTTGGGTGCTGGAGAATGGTTGCTGGGGGTGTGGACTTGGGCATGCCATAGGTTTTCTGGCGCGTGGCGAGTGGCAGGCATCGTGGCAAGCACATCCTTTGGCTGGGCCAGCTGTGTTGCTCTTGCTCTGGCGATGTGCTAAGCTTTTACTTTTCTACCGAAACCATCATCACAAATCTACTATACCACACGTTTATGGCAAGTATACTACACCTGTTACCGGACCTGGAGTCGGACGAAATGATTTACGTACAGTCGCTGGTACAAAACATGACCGAAAATGAAGCACAGCAGTTTGCAAGCATTTATCGTTCGCGCCGAAGGGAGCCGCTGTTAATCCTGATCACTACACTTGTCGGGTTCTTTGGTTTTGCAGGAATCCAGCGCTTTCTGGTTGGCCAGATAGGGTTTGGCATTTTATACTTCTTTACCGGTGGCCTTTGCCTGGTTGGTACTATTGTAGACTTGATCAACCACAAACGACTGGCTTATGAGTATAATGTAAAAGAGGCGGAGCAGGTGGTTTCGATGATGCGCTACAGCCGTTAAAAATTACTATGGGTTTATCCTGATAAAACTACTTCTGTAGTGTTCTTTGCCGTTGGTGAGGTAAAGGTGGTAGATGCCTGCTTTAAGCAGGTTTACATCCAGGCGTATTTCAGGTGCCGATAGCTGCTCATACTTGCGCACAAGCTTTCCGGTGGCGTCAAAGATAGTTGCTGTTTTCGGTTGGAATGGCAGATTGGCAACATGTAAGAAATCAGGAACAGGGTTAGGATATAATATTACTTTGGAAGCAGCATAGTCGTCTTCTATTCCTAACACAGGTCCCGGTGCAATTTCCCTGGTGTTCTGCAGGAGCCATCCATTAGGATCTACTTGTATGGAATGAACAGTGCCCTTCAGGTTAAACTGGTACTGCTCCTGTAGTTGGTTATGGGCTACCTTGATCAAGGTATCACCTGCTGATGTTTTAAAGAGGTACTCCATGTCCATTTTAAAAAGCGATGTTGTGCCCGTAGGAGTTTGGGTGGTGGTCACTGTCACCATCTCGCCGTTTTGTGCCCAGTCAACCGTGTGCACCGGAAAGCCGCTCCCCCTGTACCATTGGTCAAAGAAATAGGTTAAGCTTAGGCCGGTTGTTTTCTCTACTACCTGTTGAAGGTCGTCAGTAGTGGCTGTGCTTCCTCCAAACTGCTGCTGATAATTACGCAGTGCCTTAAAGAACAAGGTGTCGTTCGCGATAGTATAGCGCAGCATGTGTATGACTGCAGCAGCCTTTTTATAGCTCAAGCCGTAGTTGAATATACGACTGACCTGAGTAGTGTCTGTCACCATTACACTTCCGTCTAATTCTCGCTTGCCCCAGCTTTGTGCGCTCTCTATCCACCTTTTTGCTCTATCAGGATTAAATTTTTGCAGGGCCAGGTATTCAGCGTAAGAGGCAAAGCCCTCGTTCAGCCAGATGTCTTGCCAGGAGGCACAGGTTACGTTGTCGCCAAACCACTGGTGCGCCAGTTCGTGTGCATTTAACGTAAATTCAAAATCACTGATGGTTGTCATGGTCTGGTGCTCCATTCCGCCCCCGAGTGGAGCCATACTATGGCCGTACTTCTCTCCCGAAAATGGATAAAGCGTAAAGAGCTCCGAAAAGTATTCAATCAAGGGGCCTGTCTTGTCTATTTCATCCTTATAATACTGAAGCGCATTGCCCCCGTACACATAGTTTATGATGGGAATTGGGGATTTAGCGCCAGCAGGATTAGCATAGGTTACATACTCCTCGTAATCTGATACTGCCACTGAAACCAAATAATATGCAATAGGGTAAGTCGACTTCCACTCATAACGCTTTCTGCCATCGGGCAGGTCAGCAATATGTGTGAGTAAGCCATTTGAGCCTACCTTGTTTTGAGCATCCGTTGTGACAGATACCTGCACTGAATCTGCTTTATCTGTTAGCACCTGTTTGGTGGGCCACCATTCATAAGCGGCATAAGGTTCGCTGAGGCTCCAGGTTACATTGCTACCGAAGGGTGTACGGGCAGTATTAAATCCGTTTCCTATAGCAGCTGAGGCACCGGACGGGGCGGAGCCGTGGTAGTAAATAATTGCAGAAACACGTTGTAGGGCAGCCACCGGCGAGGATAACGTTACGGCTGCGTCTCCACCATCTCTGTTTATGCCGCGCTCCCGCTGGCCATTTACTACTACAGAGTCGATCTGGAGGTTCGGGTGCAACTCAAAAGCAAACACAGTTAATGGCTGTCTTGCCTGTGCTTGCAGCGTAGCACTGCCAGCTATGTTCAAACTGTTTCGCTCCAGCTGCAGGTCAAGCTTATAGAATGTAATATCGTACCTGTTCATGAGCCGCTGGTGCTCTGGCTTTGCCACTGCCTGCCGCTGTAAGGTGCTAAGACGGGACTGGACGCAGGTAGGAGCCGTTTGCGCCAACGTATACTTGTTACTCAGGAACAAGCACAGTAGTATGAGTAGCAGATTTCTGAACATGACTTTTGCTCTAGTAGCGCAAGGGATCGCGCAACAGGTTTATACTCATGAAGATATAGAAAAGGCAGACATCCCCATAGCAATGCCTGCCTTTTCTGTAAAAGAATTTGTGAACGCTACTTTGTAACTGGAGTAACTTTATAGCCCTGCTTTCTAAGTAAGGTTACCACGCCATTATCGCCTGATAAGTGGGCTGCGCCTACTGCAAAGAAGGTTGATTTCTGCTTGGCCATACCTTCCATAATAGGAATCCAGCTTTTATTGCGTTGTACCAGGAACACCTCCTTAAATTTTTTGTAATCTTCTTCTGTGTAATCACGCTTCATCAAATCGTCCAGTCCTTTAAGGTCTTGGGCCAGGTGCAGCTCAACCAACTCTTTGTAATCAGCTTGTGCTTTCGGTATATCGCTAACCGTGCGGAATAGCATATCGGCATACATCTCGTTTGGAAGTTTGTCCACGGCAGCCATTTGCTCCTGCATCGTTTCGATGCCGAGCACTTCTTTCTGCTGGGCATGTGCCAGCTCCATCAGCTTCTGCTCATAAGATTCCGGTGTGCACTCTGTAAGTTTTGACAGGATCATGGTTTGCAGCATAAATGGCTTCATGTTGTCCAGGTACTTTAGGTCAACACCAAAGTTGGCGGCAAAATAATCAGCGAGCGCTTTGTATTCTTCCTCTTTAAACATGGCTTTTAAAGACTGGCCTTCGGGCAACTTGGCATATTGCATCATCATCGCCATCATGTTAGGGTCATCCATGTCCAGTTCCAGCGTAAGTTGCTCTGTTGCCTTTACTTTTTCCTTCAGCAGGTCGGTTATCATCAGTTTGTCCGGGCATACGGCATGTATAGTACCATAGAGGTAAGACGGGTTTTTCAGGCCTTTACCCGAAATCTGCCAAAGCAGTGTGTTTTCACCTTTGCCACCACCTGCCAATGTTGGTAGTGACTGCATCAGCATGAATAGCAGCGCCAGCAATAAGTTATGTTTTCTGTTCATGTATAAGTTTGATCTTAAGTGAGCGCAATCTACTATTTTCACCTCATTTGCGATATTATTTTTTGTTATCGGTGTGTTTGTACTCGATCATTCTATATTTTGCGACTATACTCTAAAACAAGCTGCTATCTATGAGCCAACCACAAAATCTGCGCCTGTCTGAAATTTACATATATCCTATAAAATCTCTAGGTGGCATAAGCCTGCAGCAGACTGAGGTAGAAGACCGTGGGCTAAAGTATGACCGCCGCTGGATGTTAGTAGACGAGGCGGGGAAGTTTCTGACACAACGGCAACATGCACAGATGGCGCTGCTGCAGGTAAGTATAAAAGAGCATGGCCTACTGGTAACACATAAACAGGACTTGCAGGAGCCGCTGCTGGTGCCTTTTGAAAGTGCCCAGAGCTCAGGTCCGGATATGCAGGTAACTATTTGGGATGATACCGTTATAGCTCAGGAAGTTGACCCCGCTGTTAGCGCCTGGTTCACGAAGGCGCTGGGTATGCCTGCCAGACTAGTTAAAATGCCCGAGGCTTCAAGGAGGTTGGTAGATAATGCTTATGCAGCAGAAGGAGAAATTGTGAGTTTTGCTGATGATTTTCCGTTTCTCATTATTGGCCAGTCCTCGCTGGATGACCTGAATAGCAGGCTAGAGAAAGAGTATATCCCGATAAATCGCTTTCGGCCTAACTTTGTCTTTACGGGTGGCGAACCATTTGAGGAAGATCAGTGGGGGCATCTTACTATCGGGGATCTAAATTTTTACGGAGCCAAGCCGTGTGCCCGCTGTGTAGTTACAACCATAGATCAAGCCACCGGAGAAAAAGGACAGGAGCCGCTGCGGACTCTCTCCACTTATAGGTTAAAGAACAACAAGGTAATGTTCGGCCAAAATCTATTGCACTCTTCTGTGGGAGTAGTTTCTGTGGGAGATGAGGTGAGAGTTAGAACTTGGAGGTAGGTTTATAGATATTCTCCTTCAATAGAAACTTAATTTTAGTTTCCTGCAACAGGTGCTCTGTGATAGGTCCGCATCTTTCTGTTAATCTTAGTATCTTAGTTAAGTTGTTACATCTCATAAATAGATAATGAAAAAGTCAAAAATCGCTTTGTTAGGGGCTGTCTGTTTTGCATCAGGAGCGTTTATAACTAAAGTGACAGAAGATAAGCTGACGGTAGCAATGCTGCAGGATGCCCAAAGAGTAATCGGCCTGAATTTTACGGATGCGCAACTCGACTCTACTATTTCTGAGCTAGAGAGTTTTCAAGAAAACTACGAAGTGCTGCGCAAGCAGGAGTTACCAAACAGTGTGGCGCCTGCGCTGGTATTCAACCCGATTCCGGTAGGATATACTTTTGAAACAGAGAAATCTACATTTGAGGTGGAGCGCCCGCAGCAGGTAAAGCTGCCAAAGAAGCGCGAAGACCTGGCATTTTATACGTTGCCTCAGTTGGCTGAGCTGGTGCGTACGCAGCAAATATCCTCAGAAGAACTTACCAAATTCTATTTGAGCCGCCTAAAGAAGTATGGGCCTACACTGGAGTGCGTTACCACCTTAACGGAGGAGCTGGCACTACAGCAAGCACGCAAAGCAGATCAGGAGATAAAAGCAGGCAAGTATAAAGGTATGCTGCATGGCATACCATTTGGAGTTAAAGACCTGCTCTCGACCAGGAAGTATAAAACTACCTGGGGTGCTATGCCTTACAAAGACCAAGTGATAGACGAGGATGCAACCGTTGTGCAGCGCCTGCAGGATGCCGGAGGTGTACTGGTTGCAAAGCTAACACTAGGCGCACTTGCCATGGGCGATGTATGGAATGGCGGCAAAACTCGTTCTCCTTGGGATATCACAAAAGGATCAAGCGGATCTTCAGCTGGCTCTGCGGCAGCTGTGGCTGCAGGCTTATTGCCGTATGCTATTGGTACTGAAACGTTGGGTTCTATTGTTTCTCCATCCACCGCTTGCGGCACAACAGGCCTGCGCCCAACCTTTGGTCGTGTAAGCAGGCACGGCGCTATGGCTTTAAGCTGGTCTATGGATAAGATTGGGCCGATTGCCCGTTCTGCGGAAGACTGTGCTATCGTATTTAATGCTATCTATGGGCCTGACGGTAAAGATCAATTCGTATATGATGCTCCTTTTAATTATAACCAAAGTATAAACCCGAAGAAATTACGAGTTGGTTATTTAAAGGATGATTTTGCCAAAGAGTATGGCTTCGCAGGAAATGATAAAGCTACATTGCAGGCTTTACGCAATGCAGGAGTTGAGTTAGTGCCGATTTCGTTGCCAGACCTTCCGGCACGTGAGTTAACCTTGACTATTTCAGTTGAGGGGGCTGCGGCTTTTGATGAACTTTCCCGAAGTGGCCGTGATAGCCTGCTGGTGGCGCAGCATAAAAACGCATGGCCAAATATTTTCCGTTCAGCACGTTTTATACCTGCCGTGGAATATCTGCAGGCGCAGCGTGTACGCACTTTGCTGATTCAGCAGATGCAGGAAAAGCTGAAAGACGTGGATGTATACCTTAGCCCTTCTTTTGCAAGTAATAACCTGGTGGTAACTAACCTAACCGGGCATCCTTGTGTAGTTGTGCCAAACGGTTTCCAGAAAAACGGTATGCCTACTACAATTACTTTTATAGGCAAACTCTTTGGGGAAGCAGAGTTGTTGAGCTTTGCCAGGTTCTACCAAGGCATGACATCACATGATGAGCAGCACCCCAACATGAACTTCAACAAAAAGAAAAGATCTTAAAGTAAATAAGAACCTGCTTAAACTTCTTTCTTTGCGCTGCATACAGCCTGATAAAGGTCTAGCGTCACGTTTTGCTTGTCCCAAAGGCTACAATGGAATTGTAAAACCGCTTTATAAGAGCCCTTTTCATTTAATGCGTGCTTTTAAAAGCGAAGCTTAAACAGACTCTAACATAAGTTTAACCGCTGCCTCTAAAGTATAAGATCTTTTTAGGTGGCGGTTTTGCTTACTGCATGTTTATACTTTAATTTGAAGAAGAATCTAAATCAATCTACTCAAATATAACTATCTAACCATGCAACTAACACGAAAAGCCGTAGCCCTTATGGCTTTCATGCTGCTGGGCAGCAATGTTGCCGTGCAGGCACAGAACAGTAAAATGGAGTTGAGTGTGGAGAAGATAATGCGCGATCCGAAATGGATTGGCACTTCGCCAAGCAACGTGTTCTGGTCTGAAGACGGCAAGAAAATATACTTCTCCTGGAACCCTGACGGAAACAAGCAAGACTCTCTGTATAGCGTTAGTGCCGACGGCAAAAACTTGAAGAAAGTTAGTCCGCAGGAACGCCGAAGCTTACCAGGCCAGCGCGGAGAGTATAACCGTGCGGAAACAAAAAAGGTGTATGAGAAGAATGGCGATATTTTCCTTTACGACATCAAATCAGGCAAGGCACAGCAGGTTACCAATACAGTAGAGCGTGAAAGTAACCCGGACTTTAGCCACGACGAGCAGAAAGTGGTATACATGCGGGACGGAAACCTTTTTGCCTGGAGTATAAACAATGGACAGCTGAAACAACTGACGGACTTTAAAAAAGGCAGAAAACCAGCTTCAGAAACAAAAGATGCACAACGGGAGTGGCTAAAGGAGCAGCAATTAGCTTTGCTTCAGATAGTACGTGATAGGAAAGCCGAAGAAGATGCAACCAAGCAGCAGCAGAAGCTAGAAGCGCCTAGCCGCCCGAAAGAAATATATATTGAAGAGAAGTTTGTCAATAATGTGGTGCTGGGGCCAGGAGAGCGTTTTATCACCTACCAACTAATCAACCGCCCTAAAAATGCAAAAACGGCTATTGTGCCTAATTTTGTAACAGCTTCGGGTTATACTGAAGACATCAATACCCGAACAAAAGTAGGCGATGCACAAACTGCTACAGAACTATTTGTGTATGATACGCAGCGAGATACTGCCTATGCAATCACCATGAAGGATGTAGAGGGGATTTATGAGCAACCTGCCTATTTGCAACAGCCGGAGGCAAACAGCACGGCAAGTGCTGACGGGAAAACAAAGAAACAGGAGCCTCGTGCCGCCGCGATCTTTGGCCCTTACTGGTCTGACAATGGCAAATATGCTGTAGTGGTGGCACGTGCGCAGGATAACAAAGATCGCTGGATCATGAAGCTAGACCCTGCCACAGGTAAGTTAACTGTACTTGATAGACAACGTGATGAGGCCTGGATTAATGGCCCAGGTATAAGCTATGGCCCAGGTGATATAGGATGGATGCCAGATAACGAGCGTGTATGGTTTCATTCAGAAGAAAGCGGCTATTCCCATCTTTATGCAGTCAATGTAAGCAACGGCCAGAAAAAGGCTTTGACAAGCGGCAAGTATGAAGTATCTGATGTACGTATGTCCGACGACAAAAAGAGCTTTTATTTTACGGCCAACAAGGTGCACCCGGGAGAGAAGCATTTTTATCGAATGCCTGTAAACGGTGGCGAAGTGGTGCAGCTGACAAGTATGGCTGGAGCACACGAAGTTCAACTGTCGCCGGACGAGAAGAATCTTGCCATTCGCTACTCCTTCAGCAATAAGCCATGGGAGCTTTATGTGATGGATAATAAGAAAGGAGCTAAGCCAAAACAGGTTACTCAGTCTTTAACAGAAGAATTTAAGTCATACAACTGGCGTGAGCCTGAGGTAATAAGCTATAAAGCTCAGGATGGAGCCGATGTATATGCGCGTGTATACCAGCCTGAAAACCCGACACAAAATGGCCCGGCTGTTGTGTTTGTGCATGGCGCAGGTTATCTCCAAAATGCGCACAAGTGGTGGAGCAGCTACTTCAGAGAGTATATGTTCCATAATTTCCTGGTAGACCAAGGCTATACTGTACTTGATATAGACTATCGGGGCAGCGCGGGTTACGGACGTGATGTACGTACCGGCATCTACCAGTTTATGGGCGGTAAAGACCTGAGTGACCATGTAGATGGAGCAAAACTATTGGTGGACAAGTATAAAGTAGATCCTAAACGTATTGGTATTTATGGCGGTTCTTACGGCGGTTTTATTACGTTAATGGCTATGTTCACAGAGCCTGATGTGTTCGCAGCCGGTGCAGCACTTCGTTCTGTAACCGATTGGGCTCACTACAATCACGGCTATACTTCTAACATTCTTAACACACCCTATACAGATAGCACAGCTTATACAAAAAGCTCACCTATATACTACGCCGAAGGCTTAAAAGGCGCTTTGCTGATAGCACACGGCATGGTGGATACCAATGTTCACTTCCAGGATGTAGTACGCCTGTCGCAGCGCTTAATTGAGTTAGGAAAAGACAACTGGGAGCTTGCGGTTTACCCTGTAGAGGATCATGGCTTTACTGAGCCAGCCAGCTGGACTGACGAGTATAAACGTATTTTTAAGCTGTTCGAAGAAAATCTGAAGGAGAGGAAGTAGAGACTCAGATAACATTAGATAGAGCGTGTGGTGCGAAAGTGCCACACGCTTTTTTTGTTGTTTAGAAGGCGTTTTACAAAGAGCTGGTATGTTATAACACAAGGTGAGTTAATTGGAAATATTCAATTGCTTGATGCTTACAAAAAGTTGGGATCTTATGTTACAGTTAATGTAATAAGAATGGGTGTTTCTATCGAAGTTGCTAAAAGCCCTCTCTTGTCAAATAATGTGGCAACATAGAGTGCGAATATTTAAATTGTTTAATGCTTGGTCTAACTTATTGGTTAACAGCTTTCTTGATAATGTATGTTTTGGGTTATTCTGAGATATGGCGGTTTTGGGTAGTTAAAGCCACTTTTTTTCTCTGATATGTTTACATTGTGATAACAT
>NZ_JBHTLD010000005.1:0-50579 GCF_042678745.1 Pontibacter rugosus
GGCAGAGATTACAGTACAAGTAGTAGCAACAGATGATCGAGAAGGTACTCCACCGGGGCAACATGCTCCGGGCATACACGCACGTTGTGGCCAACAAAGGTTCGGCCGGCGTGGACGGTATGCGGGTAGAGGAACTGGCAGCGCACCTGAAACAAAACAGGGACGCCATCGCCACGGCCATCTGCAACGGCAGGTACCTGCCCGGGCCCATCCTGGGGGTAGAGATACCCAAGGGCAACGGCAAGAATCGCCTGCTGGGCATTCCCACCGTCACCGACCGCGTGCTGCAACAGGCGGTTAACCAGGTGCTGAGCCCGCTCTTTGAGCTGGAGTTCAGGGAGCACAGCTACGGCTTCCGTCCCAACCGCAACGCCCACCAGGCAGTGCAGCAGGCACACAGGTACATCCATGAGGGCTATCAGCATATTGTGGATATAGACCTGAGAAACTTCTTTGACGAGGTGGACCACTGCCTGCTGCTGCAACTGCTCTACCGGAAGGTAAAATGCCCCCTCACGCTGCGCCTCATCCGCAAATGGCTCCGGGCTCCCATCCTCATCAACGGGAGGCTGGTCAAACGCAGGAAAGGTGTGCCGCAGGGTAGCCCGCTCTCGCCGCTTCTCTCCAACATCCTGCTCCACGAGCTGGACAAGGAGCTGGAGAGGCAGGGGCTGCGCTACGTCCGCTACGCCGACGACTTCAGCGTCTACACCCAAAGTGAAGAGACAGCCCGAAAGGTGGGCAATGCTATGTTCCTGTTCCTCCGGGACAGGCTGAAGCTGCCCATCAACCGGGAGAAGTCCGGCATCAGGCGGCCTGTGGATTTCCAGTTGCTGGGCCACGGGTTCGTGCCTACCTACAGAAAGGGCGACAAGGGCAAATACCAGCTGGTGGTGGCAAAGAAGGCGTGGGCAAGGCTGAAACAAAAGCTGAAGGCTATCACCCGGAAAACCACGCCAAGAGCTTTCGAGGAGCGTGTCCGGGAACTGAAAGAGGCGCAGCGAGGCTGGGTCCATTACTTCCGCATGGCAAGTATACAGGGCAAACTCAAAGACCTCGACAGTTGGATGCGCAACAGATTGAGGCACTGCATCTGGCATGACTGGAAGCGACCGGAACGGAAAAGGAAGAACCTGATTCGGCTGGGCGTCCCCAAGTGGCAGGCCTATGCCTGGAGCAGGACCAGGAAAGGAGGCTGGGCAGTAGCTCAAAGTCCGATTCTGATAACGACGGTAACGGTGAAACGGCTAGTCCGAAAGGGATACGAATCGATGCTCGATTACTACAGGAAAGTAGCTCCACAACTTAACGAACCGCTGTATGCGAGACCCGCTTGTACAGTGGTGTGTGAGGCGCACCCCGCTACCTAACGGTGGCGGGGCCGTCTACACGATTTGGGCAGTGTAGTTCTGCTTTATAATTCTTTATACTTATTCCAAAATTCATAGTTGAAGCTGAGCATGTCTTCACCTACAGTAATTAAGGGGTAGTCATTGATAGCTTCATGGGTTAAGAATACACGCTCCTGAAATCTTAAGGACAACCGTGTCATAAACTCAATTACGTTGTTTAAGTCAGCGGTATTACTGGTTTGCTTTGGATTAAAATCAAATTGCCAATCCTCATTCTGATAGATATGTAATGTGATTTTGTCTATCTGAAAGCTATCAGCTTGGGCAGGAATTTCTGCTGGATTTATGCCGTATGTTTGGTCAATAAAGCTAACCAACTCGTTGTGCTGGTGCAGAGCATAATTCTCAATTACTATTTGCTTCCAGTCACCTTGATATTCAAATAGTATTGACTCCTTTATTTTATCCCAATTTTCCATTTCTATATCGCCCAACTACTGGATATGCGTAAACATACGGTTTAATGTCGTTTTTGACAGATAACCGTAACTGGACTAACGAATATACTATATATAGCCTGTGATATATAGTATCCGCATTGCGTGTTCCGCAACACGCAATGCCCATTAGCGGGTAGTCCGAAGGAAGGCACGTATCGCTTTCACATACTCCTCCTCCACCTCGATTAGCATCCGGAAGTGCTGGTTGTACTCGGCTATGGTCTGTTCGCTGACCATGTTGTTTTTCTCCAGGTAGTGCAGGTAGCGCACCACCTGGTTGAGGTTGGTGCCGACCTTCTTGAGCGCCGCCCCGGTTTTGTCGATGGCGTGGAAGAGCTCTTTCGGGTTGTGGCCAGCGCCCTGCTCCGAGAACAGCCGCAGCCGGATATAGGCGCTTAAATCAGTGTAACCCGCCGCACCGGCCTTGGCTTCCAGGTCACTGCGCTCCTTGTTGGTCAGGCGCACCTTCAGGAGGTTCTCCCGCCGGTCTTCCGCTCTCACTTTGGGCCTGCCGCCGCGCGGTTTCCACTCCTGTGCTTTTGTTCCCTTTTCCATACCTGGATGATGAGTTGCGAATAATCCATACCCTCCCTTACCGCCTACGGCGGAAAGGGGGCAAGGGGTTTTTGTGGGCACAAAAACACATCTTGCAAAACCAAGACCGCTGCCGGATGGAGTGGTTCAAAAACGGAACAGGCAGGATCGTGAATTTTCACTGCGCATGCGGCGGGGGCGCTATAGGATTGCCAAAACGGGAAATAATTTCCGAATGATGTTCCCTGTTCCCTCCCTTCCTTGTGCAGCTTGTACCTGTGATTCTCGCCAGTGGGGGTGAAGTACAAAAGGGAGAAAGGGCACATGAGGAGCGTGGTTTCTCCCAAGATGCATAACCTTTGCCCGGCTCTAATCCTACTTTAAAGCAAGACCTAAGGCTTTTTCAGGAAAGAGCCAAGAGGCTGCGCACATCCTGCATACTTAAGCCGGTCTTGCTAATTATCCTGATTAGAGGGGTAGGGAAGAACATGCAACACATGTTTGATGGGATGACTCGCAAAGGTGCCTGTGACACCTTCTCCATCGGCATCGGGAACGGTTAATTATTGCCTTAAATGAAGCTGATAAGCTGTGGTTAAAGCGACTTTTTAACTACCGCTATAGAAAATTAGGTAAGTTATCGTTCTTCTTTAATTTTCTGATACGGCCCATATTTGTGCTGCTCTTGACTAAAGCTGTCCGAGTAAGGACCAAAGGGATGGTCGAATGGTTTCTTCGAAATATCCGGCCAGTCTTTGCTGGTGTCTTTCTTGGGTCTCGGCAGTGAATTCACATAAGCAGCCACATCCCAGGCTTCTTCATCGGTCAGTTGAGGGTTGGCATACGTTGCCCCCAGCGGCATATTAGCTTTCACGTATTTGGCAAAATTGGAAATACGGTATAAACCGGCGCCGTCGTTGTAGCTATTTTCACCCCATAGTGGCGGGTACACATACACCGCACTTCCTGCTGGTTTCATGCCTTCGCCTTCTTCGCCGTGGCATACCTGGCACTTCTGTATGTATACTGCCTTGCCTAGTACAGGGCTGGCTGCACGTTCCAGCAGCTCTATATTTAGCAAACCGGAGCCCTTTACTTTATCTCCCTTCTTAACGTCTTTCCCAACCCATTGAATGTAAGCAACCAATGCCTGCATTTCCTTTGAGTCTTTAGCAGGTGCAGTCCCGTTTAAACTACGTTCAAAGCAATCTTCTACCCGCTTTGTCACATCCTCTTCCATTCCGGATCTTGCTCTAACCTTAGGGTAGGTAGACGCAACTAACGCATAATTATTACCAAAGGGCTTCGTGCCGGCATCCAAGTGGCAGTTCTGGCAGTTCATTCCGTTTGATATATGCAATACACTTCCTTCAGGTCCAAGGTGTTGAGCTGTGTTTTTTACCAGTTCGTGCCCATAGCGTATCAGATCACCCTCTGGTGTGGCAGGTAGCGATGCCAAATCAGGGGCTTTCCACATCTCACCGTCTGTTATAGGTTCAGTAACTTCATTTGAAGCACTATTCTGAAAAACCTGGTTCAGGTCGGGAAGATATGTATGAGCCGGAGTTAAACGGAAGATTACTACTAGTAGTAGCAGTAGCATGGTAGTAAGTGCGCTCAAGCCTATTAAATTAGAGAACTTAATCAGCAGACTTCCAAACTCTTTGTCATGATCTCTTTTCATAAGGGCAGTATAGCGTGAATAGCAGTACAAGCTAGTTTATACCTATGAACATGTATGTGACTTTTGTCACATGATGTATTTCATTACAAAACCTTAGCAATTGGTCATAAAAAAGAGCAGGAAGTATAATCTTCCTGCTCTTAGAAACACAAACACTAAACTACATTCTTATCTGAAAGTATAATCCACGTTTGGCAGCTGCGAAAGTACCGGCGACTCCAGGTCCAATACGTTGGCTCTTCCATCTATCTTCGGAGATACGGTGCCATTCTTTTTCAGGTACTCTTCCATCACATCGTGAACGGTATAATCCAGTACTTTCGGATCTTTGGTATTCGGCATGCGGCACAGCACATGGTCTGGCTCACCGGTTCTGCGGCAGGCAGCCATGGTGTATTCACGCTTCAGGTCAAGCGGTTTGCCACCAACCGTGATAGACTGCACACGCTCGCCTTTAGGGGCATTCGCTTTGAAGGTCAATTCCATACCGGAGAAGCGAATGACCCAGCCACCGAAACGCTCCAGCGGTTTCTCGGCAAACACGTTGTGCAGTTCCTGTTCCATCCAGTTTTGTATCTGCTGGCCAGTAGCCTTGCCTGTTTTTACATTCTCGTTCACGGGCAGCATGTTCCAGATGTCGCTGTAGGTGATGGGCGCTTTACCCGATGCATCCGGTACGATCGGGGTACCGAACCGGAAGCCGTTGGAGATGGCAATATCAGCGCCCGTCTTCCAGCGAACCGCGTCGGTGATCATGTTATCCAGCGCATTCTCCACTACCAGGTAGCGGTACAGCGGCTCCGTAGTATGGCCTAACACACGATCCATTTGCGCTTTGTAAGGTGCTATCTGCTCGTCCACTATTTCCTGTACGACAGGGTCAGCCGGGTATTTCTTTGGGTCTACATCTATCAGTTCATAGCGCTGGTCTACTATTTTACCGTCTTTAACCTGCAGGTCCAGGCGACCAACAAAAGAACCGAAGCCACCCGGTTCTACCACTTGCGCATACTTGCGCTTCAGTGGTTTTCTGATTCTCTCGTGCGTATCGTTGCCCAATACAAAGTCTACGCCTTCCATTTCAGGCTGATCAGCCAGGTAGATCTGCTTCGAAATACCCAGGTGCGTTACCAGGAACAGGATGTCCACGCCTTTTTCTACTTTCAGTTCTTTTATAAGCGGTTGCAGGTTATCTTCCAGACCTTTAAAAATAAGCCCTTTGCTGAATACCGGGTTTTGGCGAACCGGCACTTCCGGGTCGTTGTAGGAGATAAAGC
Organism: Pontibacter rugosus; assembly: GCF_042678745.1. Lineage (NCBI taxonomy): Bacteria > Pseudomonadati > Bacteroidota > Cytophagia > Cytophagales > Hymenobacteraceae > Pontibacter > Pontibacter rugosus. The sequence goes on from NZ_JBHTLD010000005.1 coordinate 5,348, forward strand.
CCAGCTTAATACCCTTCATTTCTTTGATGATATAAGGCGGGTACAGCATCTCTGAACTGGCTTCATCATAGATGTTGGCACATACCACCGGCTTGCCATAGGAGGCCAGTATGCTGCGCATTTTCTGGCTACCGAAAATTACTTCCCAATTACCCGGAATCAGAAAGTCATAATCCATTGCCTTGATAACAGGGGCAATGGCATCTCCTTCCGACATGGCGGCCACGGCGCTCCCCTGTATCAGGTCGCCGCCGTCCACTATCACAGTTCCGCCAGGGTTTTCCGCTTTTACCTGCTTGAAGAGTGTTTGAATATGGGCCATACCGCCACGTTCCTTGAACACAAACGCGCCGTTCTCTACGAACATCTCCTGGTGGGGCATCAGTTGCCCGTGGATGTCGGCTGTTTGTAAAATGGTGATGGTTTCGATGCCAGCGTTGTTGGCTGTGGTTTCACCCTTTCCTGTTGACTGGCAAGAGCTAAATGCAGCTAAGCCCATAACTGGTAGGGTAGAAAGTATAAATCTTTTGAAGTTCAGCTTCATGGTCTTTTGATAAATAGGAATGATGGATAAGCCTAAGCAGAATAGGCTTATCTTAAGTATGATAAATAATTTTAGATGGGCATACCGTCTCTTCAAGCTCATAACCTGAAAGCATTGTTCTTAAAGGAGCAGGAAGGGTGCTGGTAGTTGTAGCAAACCACAGGCTATACTTTACCAGTTTTTGCCACTGAATAGGGAAAGTGATTAGCTAAGCCGGGGCGGATCAGGCTCTAAGAATTTGCTAAGAGCCTTATAAACTAACTGATTGTATCCAGATTTTTGACGCTCCAAGTATGGTGGTACGAACACCAACGCATCAGCGGGTGCGGTACTTAGCAGTTGTACAGAACAAGAGATTTCAACTAGCCCGTCTTGCTGCCCATTCTCGGTGTCTGGCACTTCTTTTAGCAGCTGCCTTAAGTTTATGGATTGACCAGCTGATGCCGCCAATAGCTTTTGTGCTTCTTTTCTCAGGCAAACCTTTTTGATTGACACACCCGCACGCTCTCCCGGCACGAAGCTGATCGCAGTCAGCGTCGAAAGATGTAGGATTAACATCAATATAGCCCATATGTGCAGGTAGTGCTTCAAGTACAGGTTCTAAGTTTTATAACACAGTTCTGCTGTGCTGTTTTACAAAACAAGCGAAAGCGCATGAGCTTCACTGTGACATTTGTCACATAGGTTCAGGCTACAATGTGTGTACTTGCAGCCTACAGAAATTTTAAAACTAAGCTTGAACTATGGTTATGAACTATGCAGTAAAACTAATTGCCTTTGTGCTGCTTTTCGGATTTAGCAGTTGCCGGCAGGGAACAGGTGGTACAAACGTAAACTTGAATGCAACAGAAGTAAAGCAGCTTCTTGCGTCTGAGCAGGATATTATAGTGCTGGATGTACGCACCCCATATGAATTTCAGGACGGCCACCTGGAAGGCGCTGTTAATATAGACTATACTTCACCGGATTTTGAACAGGAAATAGCCAAACTGGATACAGCCGCTACTTACCTGTTGTACTGTAAATCCGGGAACAGAAGTAGTCGTGCCACAGCAGTCATGAAGCGCAACAGTTTCAACAACCTTTATAATGCAACTGTAGGGTTCGATGCACTCCAAGCAGCAGGGGTACAACCAAAATAAACCGTGGAGATTTCAAGCAAAAGATATATTCAACTGGGCATTTTCTGGCTCCTATTGTTGCTGATAGTAATAACCGACCTTATTGGTGCGCCGCTTGCTTTATTCTCAGGTATCGTGTTAGGTCTGATTTTCGGTAACCCGTACCCGGTAAAGCTGAGCAAATTTACCAAGTATTCTTTGCAAGCTTCGGTAGTAGGCTTGGGTTTCGGCATTAACCTGTACCAGGTGGCTGAAACGGGCTTGACAGGCTTCTTCTATACAGCCATCTCGCTTGTTGCCACCATGGTGGTGGGGTTGCTATTAGCGAAACTGTTTGGCGTGGAGAAAAAGCTAAACCACCTTATCTCTGCTGGTACGGCCATTTGCGGGGGAAGTGCCATTGCAGCCGTTGCCCCGGCTATCAAAGCATCAGAAAAGGAAATCTCTGTGGCGCTGGGTGTGGTGTTCATCCTGAATGCGCTGGCTTTGTTTGTTTTCCCGTTCATCGGCAAGCAGCTGCAGCTATCGCAGGAGCAGTTTGGGGTTTGGGCCGCTATTGCCATTCATGATACCAGCTCTGTAGTAGGGGCTGCCACCCAGTTCGGTGAAAAAGCACTTGAGATTGCCACTACGCTTAAACTCACGCGGGCGCTGTGGATACTCCCGATGGTGCTGATCACAGGCTTTCTATTTAAGTCTGAAGGCAAAGCAAGCTTCCCGAAGTTCATACTTTTCTTCCTGGTAGCATCCCTGTTCAACACTTTTCTAAGTGGCCTGAGCGAAGTGTATGGCTGGCTGATCCTACTGGCCAGAAAAGGCTTGGTTATAAGCTTGTTTCTGACTGGAGCAGGCATCAGCATGTCGCTGCTCAAAACCATTAGTATCAGGCCATTCTTGCAAGGAGTGGTGCTTTGGCTGATGGTGGCCACAGGCTCTCTGCTGGCAGTTTACTATGTAATTTAACAGAGTAGTAGGATTGCCTGTAAAAGGTATCATATAACATATTAAAAGCTAGGGCTGCACAACTAACAAAACCTAGTTGTGTAGCCCTAGCTACTTAACTATGGAAAAACAAACGAACTTAACCATTCTTCAGCTCAACGATACCCATGCCTACCTGGAGCAACACCAGGAAATGTTCTGGGAGAGTGGCACAACGAACTACCGTCCAGCAGGTGGCTTTGCCAAAATAGCAGGGTACTTAAAACAGCTTCGAAAAGAGCAAAAAGGCGTGCTGGCATTAGATTGCGGAGACACTTTTCACGGCACCTATCCAGCTGTTGCATCCAAAGGGGAAGTGATGGTACCTGTGCTGAACGAACTTGGCCTGGCAGCCATGACGGCACATTGGGAATTTGCCTACGGCCCGGAGCAGTTCAGGAAACTGACCGCCATGCTCAACTACCCTATGCTGGCTATCAATGTGTATGAGAAAGCTACAGATAAGCTGGTGTTTGCGCCTTACACGCTGAAAGAGGTAAATGGCTTGAAAATAGGTATAGTGGGCATTGCCTGTAACATCGTTGATAAGACCATGCCGCCCCATTTCAGCGAAGGCATCTACCTTACGCTGGGTAACGAAGAACTGCCCGGCTACATCCAAAAACTAAAGCAGGAAGAAAAAGTTGATCTCATTGTTCTGATCTCTCACCTGGGCTTTCCGCAGAATATGAAGTTGCTTTCCGAAGTGGAAGGCGTAAATATTTGCCTGAGTAGCCACACCCATTACCGTACCTCTAAAGCTGTGAAACAGGGGCAAACGATTGTAATAGAGTCCGGCTGTCATGGTTCCTTCCTGGGGCGGCTGGATCTGACCATACAAAATGGCAGCATCTCCAACTATAAACATGAGCTGGTAGAAGTCTCGGATAAATTACCCGACGATGCCCACATGCTGGAGTTGGTGCAGCAAGCTGTTCGGCCTTACAAACAAGAGTTAAGACAGAAAGTGGGGGAGACGGCTACTGTGCTGGACCGGAATAACATTCTGGAATCGACCATGGATAATTTTCTGCTGCAAAGTATGCTGCATGCAACAGGAGCAGAGCTGGCCTTTTCAAATGGCTGGCGTTACGGAGCACCAATAGTTACTGGGTCTGTTACCCTGAACGACCTGTACAACATCATCCCCATGAACCCGCCTATACAAACGGTGGAACTGACGGGGCAGGAACTGCAGGACATGCTGGAAGAGAACCTGGAGAAAACGTTTTCGCCGGACCCCTACGCACAGCAAGGTGGCTTTGTAAAACGGTGTATGGGCTTAAGGGCCTTTATAAAAATAGAAGCACCCAAAGGCACCCGTATCCAAAAGCTTTTTGTAAATGACGAAGAACTAGACCTGCATCGAAGCTATAAAGTATCCTTCGTGACAGAGCAGGGCGTGCCGGAAAAGTATGGCACCAACCGCTCTGACACAGGTATAAAGGCCATTGAAGCCATGCAACAATACCTGGAAAAGTACTCACCTGTCCGTGCTGATTTGCTGGGCACTTTCACGGCAGTATAAATCCCATTAACTAGACGATACTTCTATGAAATTAAATAGGAAACTAGGCATCCCATTGGGGATGGCAACACTCATGTTTGCCGGCGCCTGTACAAACCAAAATCCAACATCAACTACTTCTAGTGAAATGACAGGAAAGGAACAGAAACTGATCAGCATCGTGCATACCAACGACATGCACGGCACTTACATGCCTTTTCTGACGACAACTGATAATGCTACCGCTCAAACCGGAGATGCGGGTCGTGACACGCTTATCACGTTTGATAAAGCAGCCAGGATAGGAGGCTTTGCCTACCTGGCCAGCGCTGTGAAGAATGTGCGAAAGGAGAAAGGTGCAGACAATGTATTGCTGGTTGATGGGGGCGATACCTTTAGTGACGACCAGCTGGGCAACCTGACGAAAGGAGAAGCCATGATCCGCTTCATGAATGCGGTGAATTATGATTTGATGGCGGTCGGAAACCATGATTTTGACTATGGTTTGCAGCGCACGCGCGAGCTGGAGCAAATGGCAACCTTCCCGATGCGGGCAGCTAACATTACGGATGATAATACGCAACAACCCGTTTTCGGAGAGCCTTATATCATCAAAGAAAAGAATGGGGTAAAGGTGGCTATTCTGACGCTTGGCTACCGCAATACCCCTAAGACTGGTAACCCGGACAATGTAAAAGGACTTACCTTTAAAGTGGGGCAGGAAGTCGCGAAACAGTATGTGCCGGAGCTCCGAAAGAAAGCCGATATCGTGGTGGTGCTATCGCATGAAGGAACGGCGGTGGATTACAAAATGGCCCGTGAAGTAGCAGGCATAGACCTGATCATAGGCGCCCATAGCCACGACATCTTGGAGCCAAGAAAAAAGATAGGGCAGACCTATGTGGTGCAGGCCATGTCTGATGCAGCGGTGCTGGGCGAAACGGAATTAGTTATTACAAATAATAAACTGGTTGATGTGAAAACGCATCATCATTGGCTCTGGAATGAGCAGTTACAGCCTGATGCAGCCCTACAGGCGCTGATAGACGAACAGCGCAAACCACACCTGGCTAAGCTGCAAGAACATGTGGTGGAAAGCACGGCGACGATTGGCAGACAGTACAAATCGGAAAGCCCGTTTGACAAACTGGTAGGCAATCTGCTGCTCGAAGGATTCAAAGGGGATGTGGCCATCATGCCGGGAGTAGGGTATGGTATCTCTATCAAGGCAGGCCCTGTGACAAGTGAAGAAGTATACAATCTGTTGCCACACCCATCTAAAATCGTAACCTTGACCATGACGGGTAAGCAGTTAACGATGACGCTGGAGCAGGCGGCCAAAAACCTGAAGCCTGCTGACAAACTGGAAGCGGTGGGTGGCCTTATACAGACAGCAGGCATCCACTACGAAATGGACCTTACTAAGCCAGTCGGACAACGAATTAGCAAGGCCCAAATCAAAAACCAGCCAGTAAATGACGACCAAAACTATAGGGTTGTTACCCACAACGGCTTGCTCACTGGGTTGCACAATTTCGATGAGATAGGGAAGGGGCAAAACATCAACAGAACAGCGCAACCACTTACAGACTTCATTATTCAGCAATTAAAGGAAATGAAGACAGTGGATATGCCGGCCAATATGGGCGAAGTAACCATCAAACGCTAAGTATAAACTACTTCCTAAAACAAAAGCCCCCTGGTAGAGATTTACCACGGGGCTTTTGTTTTCCCAGAAAGCTTAACCTGTTATACTTTCTCCAGGTGCTTTACTTCTTTTCCCATTCTACTTGGCTCACCCTTCGAGCGATTGTTCAGGAAGGGTTGTAACTGCTGCTCTACAAACGACTCCGGATACTGCGCTACATCATCAAAGCCCAGCGCAATATCGCGGCCATCTTCGGGCATATAAACCGTTCCGAACAGGTAATCCCAAACACTTAAGCTGATGCCATAGTTTGCCCCGTAGCGATGCGGCATATGTTTGGCGTGGTGCCAGATATGCATTTGCGGATTGTTAAACAAGTAGCGCAACGGACCTAACGGAACATGGAGGTTGGAATGGTTAAAGTGGCCAATAGAAGTCGCAAAAATGTGCACTAGAAAGAAGTCCTGAATTCCGAAGCCTATCATGGCCAGTGGTATGTATTCTATCGTTCTGTATAGGATCGTTTCGCCCCAATGGAAGCGCAGGTGCGCTGCAAAGCCCATTTGTTGCACCGAATGATGTACCTTGTGAAAGCGCCACAGAAATTCGGAGCGGTGCAGCAGCCGGTGTACGTTCCATTGTATAAAATCACGGACAAAAAACAAAGTGAGCAGCTGCCCCCAAACGGGCCATGACTGCACTTCAAAAGCGACCAGGTTCGTAACGCCAAAGAGCGCCAGGAAATCATTAAATGCTTCTACACCAATGTTAGAAATGGCATTGAACCCGATAAGCGAGAACAGGAAGAAATTGAAGAACATGTAAAAGCCATCGAGCCAGAAACCTTTTCGGAGTATTGCCTGATGGGTACGCCAGGGCTTAACTATTTCTAAAAGCCAGAAGAAAAGCGATAAGCCAATCAGCCAGTAGAAATAGTTACCCCACCCCGGATTCAGAACTTCCTGCAAAAGGTAGTTCCCGTAATCCGTAAAAGACGAGAGAAAGATCTGCCAGTATTTTAACAACAGCTTTATTTTTATTGTTTCTAAAACTTAATATAACTCCAGCCTTCTTCCTGTTTGGTAACGATTTCACCAATGCCCATTGGTACGGTTGGAACGCCAGGCAGCAATTGACTCTTTTCTACTTTGGCTCTTTTCATTGTGTTCTCGCAAGCAGCAAATATTACCCCTTTTGCTTGCAGCTCTTTGATGGCGTCAGCTTGGGTAGATTTCCCGGTAACCAGCAGGTTGAGCGCTTTGCCGTGAACCACCACTTCAATTTGTGCATCCGGCCAGCCACGTTTGATATTGTTGAGTTGTCTCATAAGGCCGGCATGCATGGCGGTGTCAGCTACCGATAGATCGTACACAATGTTGCGCTGCGACGTTTGCTCGGTTTTTTTAGCTTTTGCCTTTGTTTGCGCCTGGGCCATGGAAAGGGGCGCCACCAGCGTAGCCACCAGCACCAGCATGATCAGTTTCAATTTCATAATTTGCTTGTTTAAGTATATGACTATCTAACTTTGTTTTGCTTAGAAGTATAGTTTCTATGATTCAATTGGTTGAAGCCATACGCATAGTTCACTTCTCGCAAACTATGCGTATGGTTTGCAGGCATTACTTTTTCACCATCCCCTGCAGGAACGCCACCACTTCAGGGGTATCATAATCGGCCATGCCTTCCTGCTTGGCTACGATTTTCCCTTCCGGGGAGATGATGAACGTGGTTGGAATGGCATTTGAGTGAAACTCCTGTGGAAGCTGGCTGGCTGGCAAGTACACCGGGAAGGTATAGCCCTTCTTGTCAATGTACTTCTTCACCTTCTCCATGCCACCTTCGTCTACCGAAAGCATCACAAAGGCGATGTTATCTGAGCCTACCTTCTCGTAGAGCTTCTGGATGTTGGGCATCTCCGCGATGCAGGGCGGACACCAGGTGGCCCAGATGTTCAGGAACACCACTTTGCCTTTCAGGCTTTCAAAGGCTACCTGCTTGCCCTGCAGGTCTACCATCTTAAAACCGGCTCCGGCCATCTCTGTAGTGGCCACGGCAGCGGCATCTACAACCGCTGTAGCGTCCGGGTGCTGCAGGGTTTCCGGCACGTCCGCGTTTTTGATGCCTGTCGCCAGCAGGATGCGCTGCACTTGGCCAATGGCTTCGGTATGCAAACCGGTTAAATACAGTATTCCGAAAATGCCAAGCATCACGGCCCAGCCGGGTATATCCTTTATCGAAAATTTCTTCTTTTTCATCATGTTGATTTTTATTAAAGCTAAGTTAGCTTGATATTTCTACTAGATATGTGACTAAAGTTCCACAGTGGTATAGCCTTTTTGTTTAAGGTCAAACATATAGGTCAGGCCATTGGGTGTGATTTCCACGCCATCAACCAGGTCGGCAGCAGTAATATTGAATTGCTTCAAAGACATCCCGCACAACATGTAAGTTACCCCGGCAGCCCGGCCCTTGGCGATCTCTGCAGCCATCGCCCCGTCTTTTTTGAAGGCTTCCACCGACTTGCCGCAGGCCATCACCACAAACGAATCCCGGTTGTACTTGCTGTCTTTGGTCATCTCCTCCGCCGTATTCACGGCGGCTTTCAGGTGGTTTGGCTGGCTGATCAGTACGGCATAGTTTGTATTGGCGGTAGTGTCGCTGACACCCTGCTGCGTAGTGGTTTGAGCACTAGTCGTGGCGCAGGAACCAAGCAGTACCATCAGCCCGACAGCCACTATCGTTACATAACCGTTCTTTCGCGCAGGCATGGGAACGATTCGCTTTCTCTGTTCCAGGAGCGTGTCTATACTATAGTACAGCGCCCCGTTTATAATAAAGAAAATAAGCAGACCAATGAGCGCCACGTTCTTGAACAAAGGCCCATAGTCTCCGCTGCCTACCTGTACGGTCAGCGTAATCGGGATCAGAATGGCCAACAATCCGGCAGAAGCCAGCCTGGTTTTAAAGCCGGCCAGCAGCATAAAGCCACCTACTAGCAGGCCAATACCTGAAAGGATGATGAGTGTTTCGGTTGGTGCCATCCAGGTAGCCAGGTGCGCGAACGGGGCCTTTTCCAGACGGGCAGCTGCACCGGCAGTTTTCACAAAGTGGCTTAGGCCAGCCATAATAAAGATCAGGCTGCCTAGGCTGCGCAGCACCAGGAATGATATTTTTTGTTTTGGAGAAGTTTCCATGCGTTTTGATTTTCTTAAAATAACCTGTTAATAAAGTGTAAGCATCCCTATGCCAACGCACCTGTTGGTGAGGCTATAGGTATAGCAGCACCCGCTGTACCTGCAAGCAGGAACGCTGGTGCCTTCAATGGACAACGTGTATTTTAAGAAAGCCGGGGCGGCTCAGGGTCGTTCTCGAGCACAGGAGGAAGGTGCTTCCGGAGTTGGGGAAGTACAACACTGGGTTTCGCAGTAAAGAAAACCACAGGCATTTCGTGCAGTGTATTTACCAGAGCATACACCTGCTGGCTGCAGTCAGAAGCTACGCCTGAGGCGCTGTTCTGCTGCCTGGAGTGCGTCTGGTGTTTAAGGCATTTTCTTATACAAGGCCTCTTGCCAAAGCGCTTGCTGTAGGTGCAGTCTTTTTTCAGTGCTGCCTGCTCTGCAAAGCTGCGCATGCTGCTGTTCTTCGGCAGGGCGAAGAGCAGCAGCATGAAGCTTAAAGATAACAGCAGGTAGTTTTTCATGTTTTTTTATGCGGTACAGTATCTGTTTTTAGTAGAACAAAGGCAGACGCCATCGTTGCGCTATCCTCCCTTCAAGTTAAGTCGTCTTCATAAGGTCAGTATTACATTCTTTACTGTGCCACAACATCTTTTTGGTGCAGCACATCCGGTACTCTGACAACAATCCGGCTCCCAGGGTGAGCAGGGCCGTACCCAGTATTACTGCATCCAGACCGAACAGGTCACCGAACACACCGGCCACCACGGCACCCGCCACATACCCAAAGTCGCGCCAGAACCGGAAGATGCCCAGGCTCTGTGGCCGTTGGCTTGGGTGGGTGTTCTCGGCCACCACTGACAGGAAATTAGGATATACCAAGGCCGTGCCTGCCCCCAGTACAACGAGTGCCGCCACCAGTATAGGGTAGGAGCCGGCAAACAAAAGCAGGCCTATAGCCACACCCTGTAGCAGCATACCCATGCTGAGCAACTGTTTTTTTCAGAGCACATCGCCCAGTTTTCCGGTTACCAGCTGGCCCAGTCCCCACACGACCGGGTAAATACCGGCTAGCAGGCCTGTCTCTGTAAGCGAATATCCTTTGGTGCTTAACATGACAGGCAACAGTCCCCAGAGAATACCGTCGTTCAGGTTATTGACAAAACCGCTCAACGTGACAGAGCCCAAATTGCCGTGGCGCCAGGTGGTGTCTTTCCAGATGTTGTGCAGCAGCGGGATATTCGTCTGCTTGGTTTCGGCCTGCACATGGGTGTGCGTGTCGCGCACCAGGAAGACGGTCAGCAGCAAACCGGCTATTGAAAAGGCAATACCCGGAATAAAAGCATAGCTTACTTCACCGGTTGTAGAAGCGATATAACCTGCCAGAAAGGCTACCAGCCCCACTGCCAGGTAACCGGCAAACTCGTTGATCCCCATGGCCAGGCCACGGTTCTTTTCACCCACCAGGTCAATCTTCATCACGACAGTGGCTGACCATGCCAACCCTTGGTTAATACCCAGGAGCAGGTTTGCCAGGATCACCCACCACCAGGCATCGGCATACACCAGCAGCCAGGGTACGGGCAGGGCAAACAGCCAGCCGATCAGCAGCAACTGCCGCCGCGTATACTTTGTGGCCAGCTTGCCCATTGCCAGATTAGCACCCGACTTAGCCAGGCCAAAAGCAACTATAAACGACAAAAGGGCGGTGTGTCCGTTGATACCAAAAACCGTTTCGGCAAACTCAGGTATCACAGAGCGCTCCAGGCCTACCATCGCGCCCACAAAGCCGTTTACGAGCACCAGCAGCCAGAACTGCTTTGCATTCTCCCGTAAGCCGAGTTGTGTTTCCGAAGTTTGTGCCATGCTGGTTTTATACTTTTTAACTTGATATACTTAGTATGTCAGATAGTGTGTCAGAAAGCCACCGGCTTTACGCCCGCGGCTTCCAAAACACACTCAACTTTTAGCCAAAATCTTTAATGCGGTAGTCTGTCTTTAATAGCGCCGTACAGGTACGTGCCAGCTATGGCCCCACCTACCGCTATCAGAATTGCCCAGTATTGATACCCGATGTTTACGAACATCGGTCCCGGACACGCTCCGGTTAATGCCCAGCCTAACCCGAAGATAGTACCTCCGATCAGGTAGCGCGGAACAGACATTTCCTTCGGCGTGAAGACGATCGGATTGCCCTGGTAATCACGCAGTTTGTATTTCTTGATCACGTAGGTGATAATCACCCCCAGCACCACGGCCGTCCCAATGATGCCATACATGTGAAACGATTGGAAGCGGAACATCTCCTGAATACGGAACCACGATATGGCTTCCGATTTACTCATCACGATACCGAACAAGATGCCGGCTAGTATAAATTTTAATCCTCTCACGGTATTTGATTCTTTGTTTTAACAATAACTGTTTTATGGCTGCTTCTTTAGAAAATTAGCGGTAACAAGATCCAGGTAGTGATCAGACCACCAATAAAGAAACCTACAACAGCGATAAGCGAGGGTAGCTGCAGGTTAGATAACCCACTGATCGCGTGGCCCGAAGTACAGCCCCCGGCATAACGGGCCCCGAACCCGATTGCAAATCCGCCTAGCAACAGAATAAGGAAACCTTTCAGCGTAAAGGCAGCTTCCAGGCTAAATATTTCTTCCGGCTGCAGGTCATCCGGAGCAGATATACCAAGCGCACTCAAATCTTGAATCGTTGACTGTGAAATCTGCACGATCTCACCATTTGATAAAAACTCGGCAGAGACAAAACCACCGATAACAGAACCAACCAGAAACAACAGATTCCAGGTTTGGGCGCGCCAGTCAAAATCGAAGAACTTTACATTGTTACCCGCCCCGCAGGCAGAGCAGATTGTACGCAGGTTAGCTGAAACTCCAAATGATTTTCCAAAGAATAGCAGCAATACCATAACAAAGGCAATGACAATACCCGATGTATACCACGGCCATGGTTGACTCAAAAACTCTAACATTTCTTACTCTTTTTAATTTAGGTTTAGTAGATAGGGCAGGAGCCTGTTTTAAGCTTCCCACTCTTTCATTTTTACACTTTATTATCTTGGCCAGGCACCAATACCGCCGGCCAGATTATAGGCTTTGAAGCCTTCTTTGCTCATGATGTCGCAGGCAGATCCGCTGCGGTTGCCGCTGCGGCAGAACACGAAGTACTCTTTGTCCTTGTCCATCGTATTAAGTGCCTGCTGAAACTGCGAAGATGACACATCCAGGTTCTTAGCACCTTTGATAGAACCTCCGGCAAATTCACCGGCTGTACGCACATCCAGCAATTCTGCTTTTGGAGCACTTTGGTACCTGGTTCTGAACGTTGTTCCGTCCAGGTTTTCGTAGTTATTTGGTTTTGATCCGAATATGTTAAACATAGCTTTTATCCTCAAATTCTTGTTGTGTTTCAATTACAATACAAAGGTCGGAATAAGGAAAGCCTTTGTCTGTGACTTTGGTCACGCAGGAGAGAAAACTCTCTGAAACTCAAAGGCCGGCGCAGCATCACACTACGCCAGCGCTTCAAGCGTCTTTAACTACAGGAAATTACTTAAGCGTGCTTGGGCAAACAAAAGCTGTTTTCGGTACGCTGGTTTCAGCAATAGCCTTGAATCCGCCCTCAATATTCACCACATTGTCGTAGCCTCTGGCTTTAAGTATAGAAGCTGCGATCATAGAGCGGTAGCCACCGGCGCAGTGCAGGTACATGGTTTCTTCATTTGGCAGTTCCGCCAGGTGCTCGTTCAGGTAATCCAACGGGGCGCTTTGTGCCGTCTCCACGTGCTCGGCCTGGAACTCGCCCGGCTTGCGCACGTCCACTACTTTGATGGCATTGTCCTGCTCATAGCGCTGGGCAAATGCAGCGGCAGCTATAGAATCGATAGCGTCGACTTCTTTGCCAGCCTGCTGCCAGGCATCCATGCCGCCTTTCAGGTAGCCGATGGTAAAATCGTAGCCTACACGTGCTAAACGGGTCACTACTTCTTCTTCCCGGCCTTCGTCCGTTACCAGCAGTAGCTGCTGCCTGATGTCGGGAATCAAGGTTCCCACCCAGGGAGCAAAGTTGCCATCGATACCGATATTGATCGCGTTCGGGATGAAACCGGCTGCAAATGTTTCCGGACTGCGCGTATCCAGTACCAGGGCACCGGTTTCGTTGGCTGCCGCCTCAAACGCTTCCGGCGACAGGGCCTGCAGGCCTTGCTCCAGCACGCTTTCAATGTTGTCGTAGCCTTCCTTGTTCAGCCTCACGTTCAGCGGGAAATAACTTGGAGGCGGTGTCAGGCCATCTGTCACTTCTTTGATGAACTCCTCTTTTGTCATATCAGCACGTAGGGCGTAGTTCGTTTTTTTCTGGTTGCCCAGTGTGTCGCTGGTCTCTTTGCTCATGTTCTTACCACAGGCGGATCCCGCCCCGTGTGCCGGGTAAACGATCACGTCGTCCGCCAGCGTCATGATCTTGTTGCGCAGCGAGTCATACAGGTGTCCTGCCAGTTGGTCTTGTGTCAGGTCAGATTTCGCGGCCAAATCCGGACGTCCCACATCCCCGATAAATAAGGTATCGCCAGAGAAGAGCGCGTAGTCCTTCCCGTTCTCATCTAGCAGCAGGTACGTGGTAGATTCCATCGTATGGCCCGGGGTGTGCAGCACCTTTAGTGTTGCATCACCGACCTTAAACTCGTCGCCGTCCTTTGCGATGTAAGCGTCATAGGTAGTCTTGGCATTTGGTCCGAAGACAATCGTGGCACCTGATGCCTTAGCCAGGTCCACATGGCCAGACACGAAGTCGGCGTGGAAGTGCGTCTCCAGCACATACTTGATGGCGGCGTTGTCTTTCTCCGCTTTCTCCAGGTACGGTTTTACTTCGCGCAATGGGTCAATAATAGCGGCTTCGCCGTTGCTTTCAATGTAGTAGGCGCCTTGTGCCAGGCAACCGGTATAGATCTGCTCTACTTTCATGGTAGTTGATTTTATAGTTTTTGATTTTAGGTTTCTAAGTCTTGCTGTCCCCCTTTTACCTGGATAACACTACAAATTTCGGGAGAAGAAGCGCCTAAGTCTGTGACTTATATCACCCTGCCAGGCCTATGCGAAGAATATTTCTTTGATGATGATATAGATGCCCATCACGAGCACAAACCAGCCAAAGGAGGTCTTCAGTTTGTCGGCGTGGATTTTGGTAGACAGGTAGGTGCCAATGAAAATGCCGGCGATAGAGATGGCGGAGAAAATGCCCAGGAACATCCAGTCAATCTCATAATTGTAAATGTCGCCGATAAAGCCGAACAGCGATTTTACCGCTATAATGAGCAGCGAGGTGCCCACGGCCATCTTCATGTCCAGCTTACTGAAGAGCACCAGCGCCGGGATGATCAGGAAGCCGCCGCCTGCCCCTACCAGGCCGGTCAGCGTACCTACTACCAGGCCTTCAGCCAAGATGCCAGCGTAGTTGAATTTCGGTTTCGGGTGCTTCTCCGCAGGATCTGTTCGCTCCACATCGAGTTCCGTATCTATGTTCTCATCTACCACAGCAGCTGGTTCTGCCGGTGCCTCCTTTTTCTTTCGGATCATGGAAATGGACGCAAACACCATCAGGGCGGCAAACAGGAGCATCAGCAGCACGCCTTTGGTCACGGCCAAGTCCCCTACTGTGAAGAGATCCTCAGGGATGGCCGGTACCAGGTAACGCCGCGTCAGGTAGACCGCCACAATGGAAGGCAGCCCAAACACGACAGCCGTTTTCATACTGACCAGTCCTTTCTGGTAAAACTTGTACGAGCCCACCAAACTGGTAAGTCCCACGATGAAAAGGGAGTAAGCGGTGGCGATAACAGGGCTTAACCCCAACAAATACACCAGTACCGGTACGGTAAGTATTGAGCCGCCGCCACCGATCAGGCCAAGTGAAAGGCCAATGAGCATGGCGGCAATGTATCCGAGTATTTCCATTTTTTTAATGTTTTAGCTTGATTTCTGATACAAAGGTAGGGTGGTGCAGGGGGGCGTACAGTGACTGTTGTCACACAGGAAAATTTGCTGTAAGTTTTAAAAAGCAAAAGGCGGCCTGAGTGTTCTCAGGCCGCCTTTTGCTTCTGTTTTTCTACCTATACGACATCCAGGTCATGTACTTCGATGTAATTCCGGTGAAGCGTGATAGCGCCCGTTTGCTCCAGTTTTTTCAGTAGCCTGGAGATCACCTCACGGGAACTGCTGAGCTCGTTGGCAATCTGCTGGTGCGATAGTTTTACCTCGTTGCCGCTTACCTTTACATGGCGTCGCAGGTAAAAAACAAGTCGCTCATCCAAGGCTTTGAATGCGACGCTATCGAGTGTTTGCAGGAGCTCCTCGAAGCGCTGGCGGTAAGAGGCAATCACGAAGCTGTGCCAGCTTTTATACTTGGCCAGCCACAGCTCAGACAGGTGCGATGGGATCAGGATGATCTCGGACGCATCCACTGCTTTTGCCATGATCTGGCTCTGTTCGTTGCGGGCGGTACACATCATGGAGAGGGCGCAGGCGTTCCCTGGTTCCAGGTAGTACATCAAAAACTCATTGCCTTCTTCGTCCTCGCGGTACACCTTCAGCAAGCCTTTAGAAAGCAGCACCGTCGATTTAATGTACTGGCCGGTACGCAGTGCTTCCTCACCCTCTTCCAGGTGTTTGATGGTGCTTTGCGCCAGTATCTCCTCCTGCAGGGGCTGCTCTAACTGTGAGAATTTCTGCAGTAATTCTTCTTTGCTTGTACTTTCCATATTTTATCATTTACGTTTTTCCTATTTAATAGGTCCGGTGGTATCTTTTGTGTGTTGACTGGTCATGGGCACGCTGCACCCTGATGGTCCGCAACAGCCTGTATTCGTAACAGCCTGCCCTAAAAGCAAAATGGCAAATGCGCCAACCAGCACATCGCCTGTCGCGATAGCCTGTACCAGCAGGGCTATGCCGAGCACCAGGCGTATCCAGCGGGCCAGGTGCCAGCCCG
Organism: Pontibacter rugosus; assembly: GCF_042678745.1. Lineage (NCBI taxonomy): Bacteria > Pseudomonadati > Bacteroidota > Cytophagia > Cytophagales > Hymenobacteraceae > Pontibacter > Pontibacter rugosus. Next base: position 21,336 of record NZ_JBHTLD010000005.1, read on the forward strand.
TCAGCAGTTGAAGCTTTAAGGTCTTCATCATGTCTTTTCGGATAAGCTAAGTGTTGCACCCAGCTCTGTTGCAGGCTCCGATTCCAGAGAGGCCAGGTAACGCTCGGCATCCAGGGCGGCCATACAACCTGAGCCTGCTGCGGTCACTGCCTGGCGGTAGGTAAAGTCCTGCACGTCGCCACAGGCGAACACGCCGTCTATATTTGTCTTGGATGTGCCCGGTATCGTTCGAATATAGCCGTTTTCATCCAGGTTCAGGTAATGAGCAAATACATCGGAATTTGGCTTATGGCCAATGGCTACAAAGAAGCCCTGCACCGGTATCTCCCGCGTCTCACCGGTCAGGGTGTTCTGCACCCTGACGGCTTCCACCGCCTGATCGCCCATGATCTCGTCTGTCACCGTATTCCACAGGATCTCTATGTTCTTCGTTCTTTTTACCCGATCCTGCATGATGGCAGAAGCGCGCATCTCATCGCGGCGCACGATCAGGTATACTTTACGTGCCAGGTTGGCCAGGTAAGTAGCTTCCTCGGCTGCCGTATCACCGGCACCCACGATGGCCACATCCTGACCGCGGTAGAAGAAGCCGTCGCACACGGCACAAGCGGAGACGCCACTGCCGTTCAGGCGCGCTTCCGACTCCAGGCCCAGCCATTTAGCGGATGCTCCGGTGGAGATGATCACTGTTTCGGCTTCAAGTACTTTCTGATCGTCTATCGTTACTTTACGGGGCCTGGCGGAAAAATCCACGGCAGTGGCAATGCCATAGCGCACGTCGGCGCCAAAACGCTCTGCCTGGCGTTTAAAGTCTTCCATCATCTGCGGACCGTTGATGCCATCCGGGTAGCCGGGATAGTTCTCCACATCGTTTGTGATGGTGAGCTGGCCGCCTGGCTGCAGGCCCTGATACAACACCGGGTTTAACCCTGCTCTGGACGCGTAAATGGCAGCTGTGTAGCCAGCCGGGCCAGAACCAATGATCAACACTTTTACCTTTTCTGTTTCCATTATAAATAGGTATCTCTTAGCTAATGGCAGTATGTTTTACTGTCTTATAACCTGTTCAATTTTATCAAATAAAGCCTCACTTCCATAAGGGAGCAGGAAGCTGTCTAGCTTTACAAAGGAAGCATTATACTTAGAACTCGTCAGTGATTTTAGTCACACATGATAGCAGTGAAGCCCGTAATGCTCCAGGGGCAGGACTGGCTTACATACACCTACTGCCTACACTTCATGAGCACAGGCAGTAGGTGTATGGTCTTACTATTTTCTGTCAGTCGAAGGAAACCTTCTGGAAACTAACGCTCCCACAACAGTGCCGTATAGGGTGCTATTCAAAGGACTGGAGCTGATGGCACAACTACCGTCACACCCGTAGAAAGCATAGAAAAGATAGCCCAGTACACCGCCAGCCAACATGCTCAACATTAGCCTGGAGCTTGTATTGATTTTTAACTTATTCAGTTTCATAAGGCCAGTTGCCAATGCCACCGTTCAGGTTGTACAGTTTTGTAAATCCTTGCCCCGCCATGTAGTTGCAGGCTTGGGCACTTCTGTTGCCCGACCTACAGTAGAGCACATAGGGCTTCTCCTTATCCAGCGCATCCACTTTTTGCGGAAACTGGGCATCCATCAGGTCTATTACCTGCGCGCCCGGGATCTTGCCCTGGCTTACTTCCATAGGCGTGCGAACATCCACCACCACGGCATCAGGCTGTTCTTGCTGTAGCTTTTTCAGCTCTTCTCCGGATATATCTTTATAGTTCATGATCGTTGCTATAATTAAGTTTAACAGGAGACCCTTGTGCGCAGGGCCTCCTGTTAGAATTTATTTGTTCTTCAGCTCTGTAACGGCTTCGCTCATGTCCAGCACCTTCACATCAGGAAGGGCCGACGCCACAATACTGCTTCCCGCTGCCGAGCGGTAACCGCCGGCGCAATGCACCACGACCGGCTTGTCCGTCGGAATCTCCTTTGCCCTTTCGCGTAGTTCAGGCAGCGGAATGCTGATAGCCTTATCGAAGAACTGACCACCTTTCACTTCTGAGGTGTTGCGGATGTCCACAATGGTGAAGTCAGCCATACTCTCCTCAAAAGTAGATCTGTCAAAGTTCTCGCTCTGCTCACCATCCTGCCTGTCGTATACAAACGCACCTTTTAGCAGCAATTCATACCCTATCTTGGAAGCCTTGGCGATCAGCTCATTTAACTGCGCATCGCTTTCGCCGACCAGGTAGTAGCTTTCACTAGGACCAACGATACTTCCCAGCCAGGTCTCAAACTTGCCACCGTTCTGGATGTTGATCGCCCCTTTGTAATGGCCTTGCTTGAACACCTTCTCGCTGCGGGCATCTACGATTACGGCGCCATCTTCGGGCTGGAAGTTTCTCTCCAGCCTTGCCACGCCTTCCACGCTAGGGATGTAATCCGGCGCGCCCTGCTTGTTCAGGTCTACATCATAGCCGAAGTATTTTGGGATGAAGGGCTGGTCCTCTGTGAGCACTTTTACAAACGCGTCTTCGCTCATCGGCTTCAGGGCATAGTTCCCCAGCTTCTCATCGCCGATGGTGCTGCTGTTGGCATCGCTTAGGCCTTTACCGCAAAGCGAGCCCGCGCCGTGTGCCGGGTACACCACTACATCGTCGGCCAGCTGCATCAGCTTTTCGCGGGTGCTGTGGTACATCTGGCGGGCCAGCTCTTCGCGCTTGGCCGTTACGTTACCGGCACTCTCGCGCAAATCCGGGCGGCCCACATCACCGATGAACAGGGTATCGCCCGTAAACACGGCTTTGTCTTTTCCTTCGTGCTCCAGCACAACGCTGATCGAGTCAGGGGAGTGTCCGGGGGTGTGCAGCGACTTCAGTTTAACTTCTCCTAGATGCAGCGCTGCCCCTTCGTCAAACGCTTTGTGCGGGTAATCGGCGCCCACCAGGCTGTGCGCGTAAATAGTGGCGCCAGTCTTCAGGTGTATCTCCAGGTGCGAACTTACAAAGTCCGCGTGCGGGTGCGTTTCAATCACCCCTACAATTTTAGCATCGTGTTCCGCTGTATAATCATAGTAGGGCTGCGGATCGCGGGCCGGGTCAATAAGTATTACTTCCTTCGCATTCTCGCTCAGGATAGCGTATGCATAGTGCGCTAAGCCCTTGTCTTCGAACTGTTTAATTTTCATAGGTCTTCTTATTTTTGATGTTGATTTAATTTCTAATACAAAATTAAAGTATACGCGGACCAAGTTCAGTGATGTTTGTCACACAACGAATTGTACTGTATAGGTTTAGGATAGGCCTGGTAGTGTAAGCGCGGTGCCTGTAGCATAAAGCTGATGCCCATGCACGTGTCTAGCCTAGAAGTTTAGCTGCGTGATAAAGCTTAGGTTGTGAAAGTTGGTCGTGTAGTACATGGCTTTGAGCGGCAGGTCTGTACCCGGCGATGTTCTTCCAACATAAAGCAACCGAAAGTTCAGCCCTTTCAGCACTGGTTTTGCAGGGCTGTAGTTTAAGTCGGCTAACCAGCCTATGTAAGGGACAGCACCGTACTTGTTGTGCGTATAGTTATCCAGGCCCGGCATCCAGGATTTGGAAGCGGCTGCTTCTACGGATAGCCTGTCTGACCAGTGTTTCTTTACTTTCGCCACCAGCAGGTCTGATTTACCGGTACCTTCCATTCTGCCCCTGGAGATGGTGGCAAAGAACTGCTCACGGCCCCATTCCCGTGGAAACAGGAAGTGCCCTTCGCCACCTATGTGGAGGTAATTGAGCGACACGTTCCAAGTCCCGGTCTCGTAAGCTAGCTGACTGCCTACCAGCCACTGGTGCTGGTCCGGGAAATAGGCCAGTGCTTCTTCCGGGTTGCCCCCGTTGCCTGCCTGCACCTGGTACAGCCCCTCTATACCAGCTTTTACCTGCGGTGCAAGTTCTATGGTTGTCCGGCCGTAGCTGGTGTTTGCTACATTTTCGATCCAGTAGTTCCATACTTCCGCATGGATGCCCGGCTGTGCTGCATCTGAATTAACCTGTAAGCCTGTTACGGCAACCCCTTTTGTGGAAGTGTGGTGCGGGTAACCAGACGGATTACCCTGTGCATCCACACCTGCAGAAAACGTCCCGATGGACGCACCTGCTTTGAACCACTCCACGGTACTTCTGGGGGAGAAATGATCAAACCAGGCCAGTGTCAGCAGCGTCTTCTCCCTTACCGGGAACTGGAGGCTTATCCCCTGAAAGGAGTAAGGCTTCATACGGGTATCCTGCGGATTCATCAGGGGGGAAGTGAAGCTGAACCGTCCCGCTTTCGCGTGCAGCCATTCTGCTTTATACTCCAGGTACAGCTCGTCCAGGCGGTCCAGGTCTGCTTTGTTTTCCGGATCTTCCACATCAAAAAGCTCCAGCTCCAGCTTAGGGTGTGTACCTGTTATAGGATCCCGATGTGCCATGCCGGAGGAGAACAGGTTGTAGGTAAACAACCCGGCAAACCCTACTCTGAACCCATGGAACCGAGCTGTTTTATAGGCTATCTCCGCACCGATGGCATTGGCATAGTTATCTGATAGCTCGCGGTGGTTCCAGGTAGCCATGAAGTAATTCCGTACATGCCCGTGCACCGTACCTTTCGTGAAGACCTCCTGCACGCTGTTTACCTGTACAGTGTCCGGTGGATAGGCCTCGTGGTGTTTCTGGGCAGAAGCCGTACCCCAGCCCATACTGGCAGCCAGCATAGCCGCCAGGGTAAATCTGTTACGCATCGTGTTGGGTGTAAAAAAGATGTGCAGCCTGAGCTGCACCTATGAAGCGAAAGGAGACTAGTTAAGATGATAGGTCATCAAGGGCCGGATGCAGTGGTTGACCAGCGTTTCAGCGATACTGCCATAGAACAGGTGGCTGATGCCTTTTCTGCCATGCGTACCGATCAGCACCAGGTCCATTTCGGACACTTCATTGAAACTGCGGACACCGGCCGGGACTTTATAGTTATGATGCAGGTGCAGCTCGTAATGCTCTAAGCCCAATTGCTCCGCAAAAGTCTGCATCTGGCCCTTCAGTTCTTGTGCCCGGTCTTCATCTTCCGCGTCCATAATCTGCAACAGGTGTAGTTTAGCATGAAAGAGCTGTTGCAGCATTTTAATAGTTGCTAGGCTTTGCTCCGGCTGTTTTTCGGCCTCAAAGTCTGCCACCCATAGCAGGTTCTGAAGTGGTGTGATGGCCGCATCTTGATGGATGGTAATGACAGGAACGCTGGTATACCTGACCACATGCTGCGCCTCGGAGCCAGACACTTTCTCAAGCCAGCCATTAGCGCCGTCTGTCCCCATGATGATCAGGTCAATGCTATTCTGTGCAGCATATTTTGCGAGAGAGGTAGTTAACCCTCCAAAAAGAACCTCGCTGCTGAACCTGAAGCCTACATGCTGTTTCAGCGCTGCAAACTTCTGCTCAGCTAGTTGCACCTTTTGCTTCATTTCGGATTTGCTCAGTGTTTCCGATGCATCTACGGAGCCGGCCCATTCAGCTGAGTTTACTTCAACCACATGCACCAAGTGGGTGTTGATGGGCGTCTTGTGCATCAGGAAAGCCAGGAACTCGATGGCGCTGTAAGACACCGGAGTAAAGTCTACCGGCACCATGACGTTCAGTTTATCTTTCATTTGCGTAGAGGCTGTCAGCCGTTATGTTTATGCTGTATAAATTTTCTTAATCCGCTGTCTTCCTTTGAGCGACCAGTCTGGTTACATAGCCTGCACCGTTGTGGTAGGCCCCTTCGTTCAGCTGTATTTCTACTTCTTCCAATTGTTGTATTAATAGGGAGGAAAAGTCATCCTGTAGGGTTTCGGCGGTATAGAGCATCCTTTCATCTTTAGGTCCGCCGGAGCTGTAGCTCAACTGATTTGGGTGGAAAGCTTCCAGTATCAAAGTGCCACCGGGTTTGAGCCACTTGATCACCTGCTGGTGCAGCTGCTGGCGCAGCGCAGGCGGGAAGTGCGCATAAATCAGGGCCACCGCATCAAGGCTATCAGGCGCACAGGTGTATTGCGCGGCATCTGTGACAAGGTAGTTGATGGTTACACCTCGCTGTTCTGCAAGTGCCATCGCCTTTTTGTAGCCTGCTTCGCTGAAATCAAAAGCTGTTACCTGCCATCCATTCAAGGCCGCGTACACAGCGTTTCTGCCTTCCCCTTCGGCAGGCAACAACAGCATTCCTGGCCGCAGTTGCTGTAGTTGCTCCCTGAAAAATACATTAGGTTCAGCGCCGTAAATCATCTGTTCCTGGCTGTAGCGGTCGTTCCAGAAGTCTTTCATAGGCATGCTTTTTATGTTGTTCGATACAAAGATGGGGTATGGTCTGCCCTGGTTCAGTGACATTGGTTACACAAGCTGGTTAATTTTGAAATTCAACCCAACTGGAAACAAAAAAGGCTGCACTTTTCAGCACAGCCTTCTTAAATAATGTATCATAGATTAATCTTTATAGATTGTTGACTGCAGTTTTAAGCTTTTGGCTTACCTCTTCTGCCAAAGAAGAAAGGTTTGGGTTGTCGACGGCGGCCATGGTTTCCATGGGGTTGATAGCGGTTACTTCCACTTCCCCATTTTCATGCTCCTGCAGCAGTACGTTGCAGGGCAGCATCACGCCAATGTTGGGTTCCTGCTGAATGGCCTGGTGTGCCAGTTTGGGATTGCAGGCACCCAGTATCTTGTAGTTCCTGAAATCTACCTGTAGCTTTTCCTTAAATTTCTCCTTCAGGTCTATTTCACTGATCACGCCGAATCCCTCTTGTTGCAGGGCTTCCTTTACCTTAGCGGTGGCATCGTCAAAAGAGCCGTTGATTTTCTTACTTAAGTGGTAACTCATAGCTTGTTGTTTTTGGAGGTTTTGATCACTTCTGCGTGTTATAGGGTGTTAATATCGGCCACATCGTAAGCCGGGCAATGCCCCACCGAACTGGTAAGCGCAAAGATGGTGGCCAGGCTGCCCAACGCCACGGCTGTCGGTCCGTTCACTGTTTTGGTGGCAATAAGCGCCGCTGCGCCCGCTGCCAGTGCCGACCGCACCATGCGGTCTGTTGTTCCCATGTTCTTTGTCATAGCTTTCTATTTAAGTGGTTCTAATTGCTATCGATAGCAAGTTAATTAACGCAGGTCTTCTAAGAGTGTTCTAGATCAATGAACCCTTTACCACTCCCATGATAACGCGTTAGTGACTAGGAGAGCCTGGGTCGGGTTATTTTTGGGCTGGGTGGATTTCAGCTTTTCAATGGGGTTGTAGTTCCTAAAGTGTTGCACACGCTATGTAGATATACAGCCCTACAACATTAGCTGGAATGCAGCAGGCCTGTTGTTATTGCTGCCAGGCTTCTACCTAATGAAAAGAAGCCCGGCAGAGCGAGACGTCAAGCACATGCAATCAATGCTTCTTCGTTAGAACGGTGCAGCACGCTTCGTCTAAAGTACACGCCCCTGCTTTTTATGCTCGGATTCCGCTGCTACTCCTCATAACGATTGTTGCCTGCTTCCTTCAGAATTAAAATGGCATAAAGGGAAGAACGTGCCATTGGGTGCTTTCCCCTTTTGTGAAGCGCTAGTACTTTACCATGAAGAGAAGAACGGCAAGGGGGGAAAGTGCCTAAAATACCACGGATTGTTAGACAGAATTATTGTCGGATTATACGAGAACTTACATATGCTCCAAGACAAATGTGACTGTTGTGCATACTCAATTATTCATTATTGAGGTGACACACCGTAGTGGTAACGCTCTTGCGGATCTTCGCAAGAGCATGTCAGGTAAATGTAGAGCTTGGGTATGAAGCGAAAGTCCATTAAAGCAATTCCCTACTTGTCACAACATTTGTCATTAGGAAGCACATGGCCTTTTTCACAGTTAAGAGAGATTTATGGCGGATTATATCTTACACGCGGGAACCTGTGCAAAGAAACGCTGTTGCTCCGCCTTGCTTCCAGGGCTGCCCTAAAGCACCAAACCACTACTTGCGGGGCACCATCACCCTGGGAAAGAGACGCAGATAGACCTGTCCGCTAACCGGGAGCTCTCCATAGTAAGGGTGCAGCTGGTTCCCGGCTCTGAACAGGCTTACCTGTGCCCCCAAATTCACGTTCACGGTACCAATCTCGAAGAGTTGCCTGTTGGCCCCTATTGTCAAGGCGTTGACACCTAAGACCTCATCGTGCCCAAAGGCTTCCTCCTCAAATCCCAGCTCCTCTGCTGACTTCTGTACAAACTCATAGCGCCCGTAAACGGCAAACCTGTCGTTCTGCAGGTTGGACTCCAGCAGGAAGGAATGCTCTTTGTGATGCGCATCCACGTAGTTGTAGCCCCAGTTGGCGGAGGCGGTAAAGTAACGGTTGTCGCCCCCAAGCATGTTGCCGTAGAGCACAGACCCCGTGGTGCGGTACACGTCCTCGTCAGGCTCGGCCACCTCCGGGCTCTTCACGAGGGCAGTTGACGCCTGCAAACTCCAGTTGGTGGAGGGGTTGTAGGTGAATCGCACGGCACGGGAGTCAAAGCGGGGCTTGTCGAAGTCATACCGCTCCTCATCCGGCTCCCGGCCAGTGAAAGAGGAACCTTCCAATTTAAAATTGCGGTATCGGACTCCCAACGTGGCCACCCCGAAGGTGATGTGGGTAGCGTCCTGCCAATGGTGGCCCAGCGGCGAATCTGGGTTGTTGAGCGCCGAGGGGCGGTGCATAAAGGCCACATTGCTCAGGGCTGGCTCACCGGGGTAGCCCAGGTACAGGAACGCGTCTGCCTCCTCCGATAGCATGTGCGTGTACCCCACGGACAGCTCGCTGAAGAGGTCGTGCGGGTGCTGGCGGTCTATTAGCGGAGAGCCTTCAAATGTTTCGCCCGTCTGGAAAAGCAGCGGATAGCCGTTGCCGCCCACCGTGAGCGGGTCCAGGGATATCATGCCGCTGAACCGCAACAGCCCCCTGTTTCCTACAAAGCGCTGCCCCATCAGCATCAGCCAGTTCGGTGCGTCAAATTGGCTGTCGCCCCGGGTGCCGGCTTCAAACACGTCCTGCTTGTTGTAGCGCAGAAACAGGTTGTAGTGCAGCATAAACATCCAGTCGCCGCGATGGTACATATTACCGTACATCGGCGACTCGTCCGGAAGCCAGCCTGTGCCGGAGGCATTACGGTTCATGGGCAGGTTTCGGGAGAAGGCATGCGACATCGGCATCTGCGTCTCTCCGTGCTGCATGCCCGAATGCTGCATGTGCTCCTGATGCCCCATTTGATGCGTTGTATCTTGGGCCTGTTGCTGGTGGCCCTGGTGCTGTGCTGTGGCTGGCAGAGCCAAAGCGGTGGTGACCAGGCAGTATAGTAGACTTTTCAAGGTTTTCATAGCGTATTAAAACGGTGGCTGTACGTGTGAGAATGTCTGTTCTATAGTTTAGGAGGGTAAGCAGAACGCTATCTCCTGTTTGTGTTCATGTTGCGCATCATCTGCTGCATACAAGCTTCGTCCATCATGCCGTTCTCATGCATCCGCTGCATCATGTTCTGCATCATGCCGCTGTTGCGCATCATCATCCGCGACATCATGCTGCAGGCAGCCGTGTCTGTTTCGCACCGGGCCATCATCTGCTGCATCATATCTTCCATTGCTTCCGGGTTCTGGTTCATCATCATGCCGTCAGAGCCCATCATTCCTTCCATGTGTTCCCCGTTACCCATCATGCCACCAGCCGGAGCGTCCCGCATCATGGCCGTCATTTCAGTACGGTATGCTTCATTGTTCAGGATGGTGGAATACAGCTCCCTGCGTTGCGACTCGTCTTCCAGCACCTCCTCTACATTCGCAGAGGACTGGCAGCCTGTGAGCCAAACGGCTGCTGCCAAAAACATTGTTAACATCGTTCCTTTCATAGTTTCTAGTCTCAATAAAGGTTTGCCACCCGTTAAGATATTGTACGTAGGTACGGGTTCAACAGCTGGCTTACTTCAGCTGCCTTCTGAGCAGCTGCGCATTGACGGCCACAATCACAGTGCTCAGGCTCATGAGGGCGGCACCCACGGCAGGAGATATCATGATGCCCTGCTGGTAGAGCACCCCGGCGGCAAGCGGCAGGGCAACAATGTTGTAGCCCGTGGCCCAGATAAGGTTCTGAATCATCTTGCGGTAAGTGGCTTTGCCGAAGAGAATGAGCGAGGCGATATCCTGCGGGTTGCTGTTGACCAGGATAATGTCGGCTGTCTCTGCCGCCACGTCCGTTCCGGAGCCTACGGCGATGCCCACATCAGCCTGGGCAAGGGCAGGGGCGTCGTTCACGCCGTCGCCTGTCATGGCCACGAACTCTCCCTGCTGCTGCAGCTCCTTCACCTTCTCCTGCTTCTGGTGCGGCAGCACGTTGGCCAGGTAGCCGTCCATGCCCAACTTATCGCTCACGCTTTTGGCCACGCGCTCGTTGTCCCCGGTCAGCAGCAGGTTCCTGATGCCGTTCTCTTTCAGGATCCGGATGGCTCCCTCAGACTCAGGGCGTATCTGGTCGCGCAGCGTGATGTAACCTGCCACCTGCCCGTCTACCAGCACATACACCACCGTCTCCACACCCTCCTCCGCCTGGCTTTGGGGCACCTGCACGTTAAACTCCTTGATGTAGTTCGGGCCAACCACCTTCACCTCGCGCCCCTCCACTGTGCCCTCCAGTCCCTTTCCGGGTAAGTAGTGAAAGTTGTCTGATGCTGGCACTGTGATGCCCTCGGCCTTTGCCTTCTTGAGGATGCCCTGCGAGATATAGTGCTCCGAGTGCTGCTCCACACCGGCTGCCAACCTCAGCAATTCCCGTTCATCTACAGTCTGCCCAAACACCACGACTCGCGCAACGGCATGGGAGCCCTGGGTCAGGGTGCCGGTCTTGTCGAAGATGATGGTGGTGATGTTGCGGGAGTTCTCAAAGGCGGTCCGGTTGCGGATGAGCAGGCCGTTTTTAGCCGACACGGCCGTGGAGATGGCCACCACCAGCGGAATGGCCAGGCCGAGGGCGTGCGGGCAGGAGATGACCATCACCGTCACCATGCGCTCCAGGGCGAAGTCCAGCTCGGCACCGGCCACCAGCCAGGCGGCAAGAGTGCCGAAGCCGGCCGTCAGGGCCAGGTAGGCCAGCCATTTGGCTGCCTTGTCGGCAAGGCGCTGCGTCTCGGACTTCGTTTTCTGCGCCTCCTGCACCAGGTTGATCACCTTGTTCAGGTAGCTGTCCTCGCCGGTGCTCTCCACGCGCACCTGCAGCGAGCCGTTTCCGTTGATGGAGCCGCCGATCACCTTGTCGTCTTTCACCTTCTGCACAGGCTTGCTCTCCCCCGTCAGCATGCTCTCGTTCAGGTAGCTTTCCCCCTGCACCACCGTGCCGTCGGCAGGCACCTTCTCACCGGGCTTCACCACGATAACGTCTCCCTGCCGGAGTTCCTCAACCTTCACCGTTACCGTCTGCCCGTCCCTGATCACCTGCGCCTCGGCAGGCATCATGCTCACCAGCAGCTCGAGCGCCTTGGATGCACCCAGCACTGACTTCATCTCTATCCAATGCCCCAGCAGCATCACCACGATCAGCGTGGCCAGCTCCCAGAAGAAATCCATACCCTCCAGGCCGAACGTGACGGCCGTGCTGTAGCCGTAAGCCACCGTGATGGCCACGCCGATCAGCGTCATCATGCCCGGAGCGCCTTTCTTCACCTCCTCGGCAAGCCCTGTGAGGAAAGGCCACCCGCCATAGAAAAAGATGATGCTGGACAGCACGAAGGCGATGTACATGCTGTAAGGCACATCAAGCGCGTAGCCGAGGATGTGCTGCACCATCGGGCTTAGCACAATCACCGGTACCGACAGCAGAAGCGAAACCCAAAACCTTTTTTTGAAGTCGTCTATCATCATGCGGTGGTGGTCGTGTCCATGCCCGCCATGCCCTACATGCTCCCCGTGCGGCGGCGGGGTTCCCTCTCCGTGTGGCATGGCTTCGCTGTGGGCATGTAGCGTTTTCTCCTCCAGTTGCTCCTCTACCTTTCCTGCCTTGCTTTTCGCCTGTGACTTTGCTCCCTGGTGATGGCTGTGTTCCTGATGGTGACTTTGGTTGTTTTTCATGGTTTAAAAACTCTCGTTTCAGGTCCCTTTAAATAAGTACCTCACTAACGGTAAGTATGTTTGCTTTTTACTGCCGCTCCAGCTCCTTACACGGTCGACCGGCTTGTGAAAAAGCAAATTAGCAGGAACAATCCGGGCTTCTGTCACACGATTCCTGATTTTGTTACATGTTAAACCGCTTAACTACTGTGCATCAGGCTGTAGTGGCGGGAGGATGGAGGGTAGCGGCATCAGTTACAAGGAAAAAGCGGCCGCCGCCGCCAGAATATGGCTGTTGGCGCTTTCATTACTGCCGGTTTAGGTGTTATTTCGCTCACACAAAACACGCTTCACACGTTTAGGAAAACTTCATATGACAACAGAACTACGCAGCGCCATCTTGGCTGTTGCCCTTGGTGTTGCACTTGCTTCCTGCAACGGGCAGGTGGCAGAGCAGAAAACTCCGGAACAGGAAAGCCATCATGCCACCGCGCATGGGGCAAACGCGCAGGAAGGGGCGCTGGCCATACAGGCACAGGCAGAGCCTGATACCCTGAAAGGCAGCCTGAAAGCCGAGGCGCACGGGCAAGTCGGGCCTGCCCATCTAACGGTAGCCTACCATTCCCCTGCCGTGCGCGGCAGAGTGATATGGGGTGGCCTGGTGGCCCATAACCAGGTGTGGGTAACGGGGGCACATTCGGCTACCAGCCTGCAGACGGACCAGCCGATCACGATAGGAGGGCAGCCGCTGCCGGCAGGGAAATACGCGCTGTTCACCATTCCGGGGGAGAGGGAGTGGACGGTGATCATCAACAGAAACTGGGAGCAGCACCTGGCAGACGATTACTCGGAAGCAGAAGACGTGGTACGCTTCACGGTGACACCTGAGACAATGGAGCAGCACCAGGAGCGGCTGCGCTATCAAATCGTACCGCAGCGTGATGCGCAGGGGGCGATTGTCATGACATGGGACAGGCTAAAGCTGACGTTCCCGGTGAGCGTATAGCGCAAACTTTGTACTCAATCCCAAGCAAAGAGGAGTATGCATTGCAGTTGCTGGCATCTATTACTGTCGCCAATAACTGCAACGCATACCTTGGTTGGGAGGTTATAGTGCGCTGTAACTGCCTGAAGGCTGCCATTACTTTCTAGCAAGGGTAGTGACCAGCGTTGCCACATTTAACTGTAAGGACTTAACTAATCATGTTTTCTGTGAAGGCAGCCACTGGAGGCGTACAAGCACTGGTTAGTGCCCTTCAAGAATAGGTCTCCTCTTCCTGCAAAGGAACTTGCCCAAGCTCTCCGGTTATGATGACTGCGGTGCTTTTTCATAAACCTGCTTTATCCTATTACCTGCTGAAAATATCCTGTCTGCTGCCACTCCGTATAGCAGAACCTGACTGTCATTCACTAAACATCAGGATAATGGAAGATAACAAGCACAAGCAGCAGGACGGACAGCACAGCGGCGGTATGGGCATGCGCGGCGTTACGCGCCCCATGGCCGAAAAGGAGATACGCCAGCACAACCAGAAAATGCACCAGGGCGGGCAGGATGATAAACCTAACGACGAGCAGAAGCATGAAGGCAAAAAAGGCATGATGATGTCGGAGGACATGCGTCTGCAAATGCTGCACATGCACCACATGCAGACGCTGTGGGTATACTGGATGATCATTATACTTGGGGCCTGGGTGCTGCTCTCGCCGCTCACCTTTGACTACGGTATCGGCACGGTGGAGCCATCGGGCGGCAGGAGCCTGTGGCTCACCATGGAGCAGCGCATCCAGTTCATGAAGTGGAGCGACATTATCAGCGGCGCCTTGCTAATGTTCTTCGGCTGGCGCGGACTCACGCCTAACCGCCCCGTTAGCCTCTGGATCTGCTGCTTCATAGGTATCTGGCTTACAATGGCACCGCTGCTGTTCTGGGCACCCACGGCGGTGGCCTACCTGAACGACACCATGGTGGGCGCACTCATCATTGCCCTTACCATACTTATACCCGGTATGCCTAACATGATCCTATACATGAAGATGGGCCCCGACACACCTCCCGGCTGGAGCTACAACCCTTCTAGCTGGCCGCAGCGCTGGATCATGATGGTGCTAGGCCTCATTGGATGGGTGGTATCCCGTTATTTGGCCGCATTCCAGCTGGGCTACATCGATTCTGTTTGGGACCCTTTCTTCGGGCAGCAGAGCGAGCAGGTGCTAAACTCGGCCATGTCGCACAGTATGCCTGTTTCCGATGCAGGTCTGGGCGCCATTGCTTATACGTTGGAGTTTCTGATGGGCTGGATGGGGGCACCGAGCCGCTGGCGCACGATGCCGTGGATGGTGGCCATTTTCGGTATTCTGGTGATCCCGCTGGGCATGGTGCACATTTTCCTTGTCATCAGCCAGCCAATTATAGTTGGTGCCTGGTGCACGTTCTGCCTCTTGGCGGCAGCTATCATGATTCCGATGATCCCGCTGGAAGTAGATGAGGTGATAGCCATGGGGCAGTTCATGAAAAAGAAGGTAAACCAGGGAGAAAGCTTCTGGAAGATATTCTGGAAAGGCGGCAACATCGAGAGCGATTCAGAAGACAAGGCACCGGAGATGATGGCGTTCCCGCAGAAGCCGGGGCCGGTATACAGCGCCTCCATCTGGGGCATCAGCTTCCCCTGGACGCTATCCGTAGCCACGCTATTGGGTATAGCCATGGTTTTTGCGCCAGCCGTTTTCGGGGTGCAGATCAAAGAAACCGTGGCAGATATTTTCCATTTGGCAGGTTCGCTGGTGGTGGTCACTTCTGTTTTCTGCATGGGCGAGCCCTTGCGCAGGGGGCGCTACTTTAACATACTGCTGGGGCTTACAGTGGTTGTGGCGCCGTGGTTTTTGAGCAACAGCCCAATAGGCTTAAGTATAACAGGCGTTGTTCTGGGTTTGGCGGTAGCGGCACTATCACTTCCGCTGGGGCCTAAAACACAAAATTATGCAGGCTGGGATGCGTACATCAAGTAGGGAGCAGGTGCAGGAGGAGGAGGGGCTTCTGCCGGACGAGGAGATAGCGGCACAGGTACGCGACTTGCTGTACCGGAATATGATCAGCGGGCAGCGCGGCGGGTTTAACTACCATTATACCAAGCCGTCTCCGGGCACTTACCCTTACCAGTACTTCTGGGACACTTGTTTTCATGCGTTTATACTTCTGGCGATGGACGAGGCGGACATGGCCAAAAAGCACATGCGCAGCCTGTTCCAGATGCAGCGGCCGGATGGCTTCGTCGGGCACATGAGCTATTGGAAGCGCCTTTGGCCCGCCCGCATCACCGATATCTTTCAGCTCCGGCCCAAGGATGCACTGCGTGTGTACAAACCCCACATGTCAGCACTGGTGCAGCCGCCACTAGCCGCTCAGGCCGTGTTGCGCATTTACCAACACGCACCAGATCAGGACTTCTTAAATGAGATGCTGCCCAGGTTAAAGGCATATTATAACTGGCTTCTGCGCAACCGCGATTTTGAGGGAGAGGGGCTGCTTTCCATCATCTCTCCCTATGAGTCAGGCCTGGACTGGAAGGCAAGCTTTGACCCTGTGCTAAAGTATGATAAAGGGCTGGCGGGGCTGCAGTTGTTCTGGAAAGTACTGCAGGTGGATGCGCATAACTTTTTTCATAACTATAATCTGCCAGCCATCTACCGCAGCAACAAGTTTATTGTGAAAGATGCCGCTTTTAACACCATCTACGTGCAGAACCTGGAGGCGCTGGCCCAACTCTGTGCCCTGGCAGGCGATTCGGAGAGTGCCGGATATTACCAGGCGCAGGCGGAGAAGACAGGAAGGAGCATTCTGAAGTATATGTATGATGAGGCCGATGCCGCTTTCTACGACTTGGCTGGGCACAACTACCGAAAGCTGAAAGTCAGGACGGGCACAATCTTTTTCCCGGTGGTGCTGCGCCAGGTGCCTCAGGAGGTTAGCAGACGCGTGCTGCAGCGGCACCTGCAACAGCGGGACGGCTTTCATGTGCCTTATCCCATTCCCTCGCTGGCTGTGGATGAACCCGCTTTCAATCCTGATGAGTCGCTCTACATTTGGCGCGGCCCCACTTGGGTGATGTTCAACTGGTTTATGCACGGGTACCTGCTCGATGCAGGCTACACCCGAGAGGCAGAGGAACTGCTGCTAAGTATAAAGCGGCTGATCACCAAAAGCGGCTTCCGGGAGTATTACGATCCTTTTACCGGCGAGGGCCACGGCGCACATGATTTCACATGGTCTGGCTTAGTGCTGGATATAATTCGGAGGCAACAGAAGAAAGATAGGAGTAGCTAGATGAACAATCGGTTTATGCTTTTATCAGTCAGTAGTGGTGTATACATCCTGCCACGTCCAGCCGTCCATCTCCAGAATGGCTGTCATCACCTTGCGGCGTTCCTGCAGGTCAACCTCAAACGTGTGCCGTGCCTTGTCTCTGTCTTTGAGCGGTACGCCTTTTTCCTCCAGTTCCCTTAAATCTGGTGTTGGGGCGATCTCCTTGGGCGATGGATTCTTGAGGAAACTTCCCTTCACCGTTTCCAGGTAAGCGTTCAAGGCCGTCCCCAGCATGCTCATCATCAACTGGTTTCCCACAGCTTCTTTCGGCACCGCGTTGGCCAGCAGCTGGTAAGCCTCATGCAGTAGGGCAACGGAAGGGGCGATGGAGCGGTCCGGCTGGTTGTTGTGGAAATAGTGAATGACGGGGTAAGAGTGGTGGTTCAGGGTGTGGTGCATCAGCAGCTGGCACAGGTCGGAGGCGTTGCCGAAGAAAGCGGAAAAGTCTTTGCCGTTCCAGCTGTTAATTAAAATCTGCTGCGGCGTTTTACCCATGCCGTTGATGTAGAGGCTAAGCTTGCTCTGCAGGCTGACCGCCGAGAGCACGGGCACAAAGTAGGTGATGGAGGTGGTGATGAACACTAGGCCTGCAAAAGCCGCCACATCCGTGACTATGCGCCATACGATTCCCGAAGCGATGAAGTCACCAACACCAAGTGTGGAAAGCGTGAATCCCGCGTAGTAGAGCTTCTCCAGGACGCTTGCGCTTGCCATGGTTTTGCTGTTCACGATGGAGCCTGCCTCGTAGAGCAGCACCAGGAACAGACCTCCCCACAGTGCCATAATCCAGGTAAACAAGATCGACAATAGAATGGCAGGCCCCGCGTACCGGATTAGCTGCGACCTGCCGTTCTTCCCCGACGCCAGGAAAAAAGCCTTCCACACGGCCCGGGTCACTTGGTTTGTGATCAAGCCCCCGCCATTGGAAGAGAGCGCAGTCTTGACAATATCCAGTATGGTGAAGGCGAACAGGACTACCCCAAGGCACAGATAGAGAACATTCATATAATGCGTGTAGCGACATTGGTTAGTTCCGATAAACGTATGCCTGGCGCTAGAGTTCTCTCAACAGAACAGGGCAGAAAACAGGAGGTGCTACAGGCACACAAGCATACTCCATAAAGAAATTATGTAACGATTATCTAAAATTGTATAAAACGCAAGGGTGCTTGCTCGGGTATAACAGGAGCACATAAAAGTTTAATCATTAAAACATATAAACTATGAACAAGGACTTGATTAGAACACTGGCCGAATGCGCCGCTGCCTGTAACAACTGTGCCATCTCCTGCCTTGGAGAAGAAGACATCAAGATGATGGTTCCATGCATCCGCCTGGACCTGGACTGCGCCGCCATCTGCAAGGCTGCCCTGGATTATGTCTCACGTGATTCCCGTTACGCAGGGGAGATACTGCAGCAGTGCGCCAAAATCTGCAGAGACTGCGGCCAGGAGTGCCAGAAGCATGAGGCGCAGCATTGCAAAGAGTGTGCCGAGGCTTGCTTCAAATGCGCTGAGGCTTGCGAGCAGTATCAGTCAGCATAAGCCTGTATATATAACCTAACACAGGAAAGGCCCGTGATCGCACGGGCCTTTCCTGTGTTAGGGCTAAAGTTGTATAGTTATTTACCTTTTGCAGCCCTCTACCAGGCGTTCACTCCTTGGTAGCAGGCTTCCTAGCACTCGCGGCATATCCTGGCGCAGCCCCTGCAGACTGCAAAAGCACGCACCATCACTATTCCCCCGTTTTCCCGATACAAGTTTTGAAGCTCAACCCAAATATTGCTTCCGCTTGCCCGTACTTGCTCTGGATTGCTTCTGTCCCGGTAATAGAGGATATAAGGAGACAAATGTGGTGAATGTACAACATGTTTTGTAAGCGGTACACTAGCGACGGCCGTCGCTTTAACAAGTTGTTGTAGCTGTTATTTTTCCTTCCACATTGGCCTTTCTTTCAGCACTGTATCATATAGAGCACAACTTTCAGCGTGCGCTCCATGCAAATATCCGATGCTCATCAAAAATTCATTTACTATTTCACCACCGGTGAAACGAAAGGTTCTTTTGAAGATCCTCACCCATTCTTCCACTGTTTTGGGGTGATGGTGTTCCAGCCATTTTTCAAATGAGCCATACTCAGCTTGTAACATCAGAATAGTTTTGGCGTTCTCAATGGCTGCATTGATCTTTAGGCGATTCCTGATAACTCCTGCGTCTGCCAACAGCCGTTCACGGTCCTCCTCAGCGTAGGCAGCAACTTCTTTGATGTTGAAATTGCCGTAAGCTTTCCGTAAAGAGGCTTCTTTTTTCAGGATCGTCTCCCAGCTCAAACCTGCCTGATTGATTTCCATTATCAAACGGCCGTACAATTCGTTGTCATCGTGTATCGGAAAACCGTAATGGTTGTCGTGGTAGTTTTTGTGCAACGCCTTTCTTTCCTCTGGTTGCATTGTTTCAATGGCAAAGCAATAGCTCATTTTACCAGGTTCTCGGTTTTGGTTAAAAAGTTATCCAATGCTTCTTTGGGATCAATACCCATTCGGTTTGCCAACACAACAAGCCACCAAATGCTTTCTCCCAATTTGTGTTCCAACTCCTCATCAGTGTTGGCTTTTGGCCAACGATGCTGTTGCGACATTGTGTGTCTGCCAACCAAAGCTGCATCGGTTAGAAATGCCAATGCGTCTTCTTCTACAGTCCACTCACTTCCGTGATGAGTTAACTCTAACTCATGGTATCTTTTGCGTATCGCTAACGAACGTTCTATAATAATATCGAGGTTGGTCATCTATGTTTTCTATGGTAGTGTTAGTTCATTTCTTTGATTGGTTGAGTTCAGTCGCACGCAACTACGGTATCAAGGGGATTATTCCGTTTATCCGTCCACCGTTAGTTGGCCAAACGGAACTAGACTAACGAATATACTATACATTAAACTCACAACCACTGGATCCTCTCCTGAAATTTCAATCCCAAGAAACGGCGGTAAAATGAGCTTGTGGAAGCTAGTGTGAAAAGCGGATAATAATGAAGCTTAGGAGAATTCAAGATTCCCGTTTTGCCGTCTCACAAATCAAGTACTGGGTTTGTTTTGTGAGATGAGTAGCCGAGATGGTGTAGAAGTTCTGACTTTGATGAAGTTTGTGCTTACTCGGAGACCTTTGCAGGAGTTTACCCTTGTCGAATTGGTGTAAAAACTACTATATGTTTATAGTATTATAATTTGCGATATGTTAAGCAGGAGGCGGTGAGCTCTATTTGATCTGTTTTTGTGAAAGCTTTGAAATAGGCATGATAGATTGTTACTCAACCTTTTTTACCTGTGCCAACTCTATGGCCTTGTGCAGCCTGCTGGCAAATACCTCTTTAGGGGGCAGCTGTGTGAGGTACTCTGATACTCTTATATGCCCTTTGTCCAGCTCCAATAGCTCGATTTGTTCCTGGCTCTTTTCGGCACACAGAATCAGGCCGATGGGGCTCTCTTCTCCTTCTTTGCGCTCGTGTTTGTCGAGCCATTTCAGATACAGCTCCATCTGGCCTTTGTAGGCCGCCTTGAACCTGCCGAGCTTCAGGTCAATGGCCACCAGGCGCCGGAGCCCGCGGTGGTAAAACAGCAGGTCAATCTTGAAGTCCTCATTGTCTATCAGAATCCTTTTCTGCCGCGCCAGGAAAGCGAAATCACTTCCCAGCTCAATGATGAACTGCTGGAGTTGCGTCAGAATAGCAGACTCCAGATCCCTTTCGCTGTATGTGTCGCTCAGGCCCAGGAAGTCCAGCACGTAAGGGTCCCGGAACACTAGGTCAGGTGTCACGGCCCCGGCTGACTGCAGGGTGCTGAGCTCTTGCCTGAGGAGCTCTTCCGGCTTCCTGGACAACGCGGAGCGCTCGAACAGCATGCTGTCAATCCGCTCCTGCAGGACGCGCGTGCTCCACCGCTCCTGAATGGTAAGCTCAGTGTAAAACACTCGTTTGAGTTCATCTTCCATCGCTGCCAGTATACGCAGGTGCGTCCAACTCAATTGTGTACTCAGTGCGTTCACAATCTGGTCTCCCGGAAAAGTGTCCGCAACGCGTACACAATGCCACAGGTGGCGCTTTGACCAACCTCTACCATAGGACTTGGTCAGGTGAGAGGCCAGGGAAGAAACTATTTGCTCTCCATACCCCGCTCGTTGTTCCTGTAGGAGCTCCTGATTGATGGTCCTTCCGACACGCCAGTATAGGAGGGTGACTTCACGGTTAACCGTCAGGGCAACCTGTTTTTTACTCTCCTCGATGAGTGCAACTACGTGATGTAGTAGCTCTCTTGCTTCCTGGTTTTGCGATAGGTGTTTTTTATCCTGCGTCATAAGGTAGGCGATCTAAGAAAACGCAATTTACCTATTATTATCTGACTGTTTTGCAGGACAGCGAAAGGTGGCCCTCTTTGTTATATGAAGACCCTCCACACACGCTACAATCTGACTGCTGCTCCTAAATGTACCTGTACCTTGCTATGAGATCCCACAGGTTGGACATAAGCCAATTATTGGCTAACTTTGGTTGATGTCTAAACGTGTTGCCGTCCTGTTATTCACCTTTTTTGCCTATGCGCTGGTATTGGTGCACGGCATCATGCCGCACGAGCATCTCCACCAAGCAGATATAAAGGCACGGCACCACGCCCACGATAGCCACCGGCATTCCCACGGCCACGACGGGCCGGAAGAGAAGGAGAGCCCTTTCAGCCACTACTTCCACTCGGCCGTACAGGGAGAGCCGCATGTGTCAACCCGACAAAACAATTTAATTTTGGCTCCTCTCTCGGACGCCAGAAGCGACGGGTTCCTATTTACACCTAAGGCACCGGTCGCCGGCATAGTGCGGAGAAGTGCCTTGCACATCATAGGCTTTTCGCCTCCACCACACCAAACCCACCTCCCGCAGCGCGGCCCTCCGGCTGCCTAACCCATCCAGTTATCGCTCTTGCCAGCTCAGCCGAGACCTACTAGGCTACGGTCTTTGAGTGCATTTTATGCGTGCGCTTATACTTTTCCGTGAATGGCAAAGAGCACCCCTTCTTTTAATTAACCCCTGTTTTTTACAACATTAACTTTTAAGCAAAATGAAAAAGGTTCTTTTCTCTATTGCAGCGATGGCGCTGTTTTCTTTCGGCTGCTCTTCGAACACCACAAGCGAAGAAGGGCATGAGCATGGGCCGGACTCCCACCAGCACGAGGCCACTTCAGAAGAGGAGCACGGCCACCCGCACGATAGCGACGGCGGACACCCGCATGAGCAAGAGGAGTTCACGGTAGCGGGCGACTCTGCCGTGACCGAAGCCGCCACGGAAACCCACTCACACGACGGACAGGGCGACCACCAGCACTAGTCTGCTGAACCATTGATGCGCTACCCGGGGAGTGCGGCAAACTGCCGCATTCTTCCCGGGCAAGCCGCTATGGACTAAATGTACACTTGAGTTACAGCCATATCAGAATCACATGTTAAAATCATATGTAAGCCTTATGGCTTTTTGCCTGGTGCTCTTCGCCTCAGGCTGCGGCCAGGATCAGGAGCACGCCCACGACGGGGCAGAAACCGAAGCGGAACACGGCCATCCCCACGGAGACGAGCTGGAGCCGGTCTCCTATACTATCTATACCGATAAAACCGAACTGTTCGTGGAGTTTAAGCCCCTGGTAGTCGGCGAAACTTCCTCCTTTGCGGCACACGTCACCAAACTCGGTGAAAATTTTACTCCCCTTACGGAGGGGCAGCTAACCGTCAGCCTTGTGAAGGGTGACAAAGGCATCCGCCAGACGGTGCAGGAGCCGCGCTCACCGGGAATCTTTGGACCTGCGCTCCAGCCCAGGGAAGCCGGAAGCGGATACAAACTTATTTTTGACGTCAAGTCAGGGGATGTCACCGACAGGATCGTAATCGACAGTTTACAGGTGTACCCGAACGCGGAAGCCGCGCTGGCCGATACCAAAGAGGCCGACGCTCCAATGGGTGAGGAAGTACCGTTCCTGAAGGAGCAAGCCTGGAAAGTAGAGTTTGCCACGCAGCAGGTGACGCCGCAGCCTTTTCACAACATTATCAGAACCTCCGGCCAGATCATGCCGGCTCCGGGAGACGAGCAAACGATCGCGGCCAGTGCGAGCGGGGTTGTGTCGTTGGCTGGTAACGATGTGATCGTCGGAGCGCCAGTGACGGCGCGGGAAAGGCTTTTCACCATTTCCGGCGGCGGCGTGGCCGAGGGCAACATCGATACCCGTGTGAGGGAGGCGCGCACCGATTTCCAGCGTGCGCAGGCCGACTACGAGCGTGCAAAGGAATTGGTGAAGGACCAGATCATCTCTCAGCGGGAGTTTGAAAGCCGTAAAGCCATTTACGAAAATGCCGCATCGGCTTACCGCACCATTGCCGGCAACTATGGTCCAAAGGGCCTGAGCGTGTCCGCACCGCAGGGCGGGTTCATCAAATCTGTGCTGGTTTCTGATGGGGAGTTTGTGGAGGCGGGGCAGCCACTGGCCAGCATCACACAGAACGAGCGACTGGTGCTGCGAGCCGAGGTGCCGCAGACGGAAGCATCCCAATTAGCCAACGTGAAGTCTGCCAGCTTTAAAGTGCCGGGCGGGGAGGTATACGATACCGATAACCTGAATGGCAGGCTGCTGGCCTACGGCAAAAGCGCCGGTGCCGACTCCTATCTTATTCCCATCACCTTCCAAATAGCCAACCGTGGCGAGTTGGTTCCTGGATCTTTCGTGGAAGTATACCTGCGTTCTGCGTCGTTGCCCAATGCCTTAACCGTGCCTGTCAGCGCGATCATGGAAGACCAGGGCACGCACTATGTGTACGTGCAAACGGCGGGGGAGACCTTTGAGAAGCGGGAAGTAAAGCTAGGCGCCTCCGACGGCATTAACGTGCAGCTGCTCTCGGGCGTGAAGCCGGGCGAGCGGGTGGTGACGAAAGGAGCCTACCAGATCAAGCTTTCCTCGGCATCGGGTGAGGTGCCCGCCCACGGGCACGAACATTAACCACGGAGGGTGAGGGCTTTTACGAACCCTGCCCATCAGCATCAAAAAGAGAAGAAATGCTTAACAATATCATAAAATTTTCGCTGCATAACCGGCTGCTGGTTATCGTAGCCTCCTCGCTGCTGCTTGTCTTCGGCGGGATCACGGCCTCCCGCATGGAGGTGGACGTGTTCCCCGACCTGACGGCCCCGACGGTGGTGGTGCTGACCGAGGCTCACGGCATGGCGCCGGAGGAAGCAGAGCGACTCGTGACTTTTCCCATAGAGACAGCCGTGAACGGGGCCACCGACGTACGCCGCGTGCGCTCTTCCTCCTCTGCCGGCATCTCCATCGTGTGGGTGGAGTTTGACTGGGGCACCGACATTTACAAGGCACGGCAGATCGTGACCGAGAAAGTGGCCACCGTGGCCGAACGACTGCCGCAGGGCGTGGGTACTCCCACGCTGGCTCCGCAGTCTTCCATCATGGGCGAGATTATGCTCATCAGCGTGACAGGAGACAGCACCAGCCAAATGGACCTGCGCACGCTTGCCGACTGGAGCATTCGTCCGCGGTTACTGGCTACGGGCGGTGTGTCGCAGGTGGTGGTAATAGGGGGAGAGTACAAGCAGTACCAGGTGCTGGCCTCCCCGCAAAAGCTGAAGTACTACAACGTGTCGCTGCATGAGTTACTGCAGGCTGCAGAAGAAGCCAACCAGAATGCCTCGGGCGGTTTTATACAGGAGTACGGCAACGAGTACATCGTTCGCGGCATCGGCCGCACCAGCGATCTGGGGGAGCTGGCCAACACGGTGATCAAGGTGAATAGCAACGCGCCCGTACGGATCGGGGATGTGGCCGACATCAAGGTGGGCGCGGCCGTGAAGATCGGCGACGGTTCTCTGAAAGGCGAGCCGGCCGTGATTATGACCGTGATGAAGCAGCCCAACACCAACACCCTGGAGCTGACCGAAGAGATAGACGAGGCCATGGCCGACCTGAGCCAGAACCTGCCGGAGGATGTCAAGATCAACACGAAAATTTTCCGGCAGGCAGACTTCATCAACGCCTCCATCAACAATATACAGAAGGTGCTGCTGGAGGGTGCTGTGTTTGTGGTGGTGATCCTGATCCTGTTTTTGATGAACATCCGGGCCACTGTCATCTCCCT
Organism: Pontibacter rugosus; assembly: GCF_042678745.1. Classification (NCBI taxonomy): domain Bacteria; kingdom Pseudomonadati; phylum Bacteroidota; class Cytophagia; order Cytophagales; family Hymenobacteraceae; genus Pontibacter; species Pontibacter rugosus. The sequence goes on from NZ_JBHTLD010000005.1 coordinate 45,952, forward strand.
GCTCGCCATACCTATCTCGCTGATGGCGGCTATACTTACCTTAAAGTGGCTTGGCTTTTCCATCAATACGATGAGTCTGGGCGGTATGGCCATCGCCATCGGTGACCTGGTGGACGATGCCATCATCGACGTGGAGAATGTGTTTCGTAGGTTAAAGGAGAATGCGCGAAAACCCGTGGAGGAGCAGTTGAGTAAATTACAGGTGATCTACGACGCCTCTGTGGAGATACGTTCCTCTGTGATCAACGCCACCTTTATCATTATCGCTGCCTTTGTGCCGCTCTTCTTCCTTTCCGGCATGGAGGGAAGGCTGCTGGCACCGCTGGGCATCGCCTTTATTGTCTCGCTGTTTGCTTCCCTGATCGTGGCCATCACCCTGACACCGGTGCTTTGCAGTTACATGCTCACTAGTGACAAAATGTTGTTGAAGCAGCACCGGGAAAGCTGGCTGGTGCACCGCCTGAACATTGTTTATGAGCGCTCGTTGAGAGGCGCCATGCGGCATAAGAAGGCGATTCTGGGTGCTGCTGTGCTGCTGCTGGTGGGGGCACTCTTTGTCATGACCACGCTTGGGCGCAGCTTCCTGCCGGAGTTCAACGAGGGCTCCCTGGTGATCAGCACCGTCAGCAAGCCGGGCATCTCGCTGGAGGAAAGCAACAAGATCGGCACGCAGGTGGAGAAAGCGCTGCTGACCGTTCCGGAGATACAAATAACGACCCGCAGGACCGGTAGGGCCGAGCTGGACGAGCACGCACAAGGGGTGAACGCCTCCGAGATTGACGCGCCTTTTGTGCTCGAAGAACGAAGCCGGGAGGAGTTTATGGCCGAGGTAAGGGAAAAGCTGGCGGGCATTACCGGTGCCAACATCACCATCGGGCAGCCCATCGGTCACCGCATCGACCACATGCTGTCGGGCACCCGGGCCAACATCGCTATGAAGATCTTCGGCCCTGAGCTCTCGAAGATGTTCTCCATCTCCAAGCAGGTGGAGCAGCAGGCCAAAACCGTGGAGGGGCTGGTGGACGTGAGTGTAGAGCAGCAAATTGAGATCCCGCAGATACAGATCAAGGCAAGGCGCGATATGCTGGCAAAGTATGGCATTACCACCGGCGAGTTTGCCGAGTACGTGGACGTGGCCTTTGCTGGCGAGAAGGTGTCGGAAGTATACGAAGGGGCACGCAGCTTCGACCTGGTGGTGCGCTATGACGAGAGCAGCCGCGGGGAGTTCGAGAAGATGAAGAACGCCCTGATCGACACCCATGACGGGCAGAAGATACCATTGCATTACGTGGCCGACATTGTGTCGACCAGCGGGCCGAACACCATCAACCGGGAGAATGTGCAGCGCAAGACGGTGGTGTCGGCCAACGTGGCCGGGCGTGACCAGCGCAGCGCCGTGGAGGAGCTGCGCGAAAAGATTCAGGCCAATGTGGACCTGCCGGAAGGATACCGCATAGAGTATGGCGGGCAGTTTGAGGCGGAGGAAGAAGCGTCGCGCACCTTGCTGTTCGCTTCGCTGCTTTCATTATTGGCTATTTACCTGCTGCTTTTCCAGGAGTTCAAGTCGGCCAAGCTTTCTGGTATCATCCTGCTGAACCTGCCGCTGGCCCTGATCGGTGGTGTGCTGAGCATCTTCTTCACTTCAGGCATCATCAGCATTCCGGCCATTATCGGTTTTATCACGCTTTTCGGTATCGCTACGCGAAACGGTATTCTGCTGGTGTCGCATTACCAGTTGCTGTTGCAGCAGGGGCACAGCCTGTATGAGAGCGTGATCCTGGGCTCCAGGGACAGGCTTAGTCCTATCCTGATGACAGCGCTTACGGCAGGTCTGGCGCTTATTCCGCTGGCCCTGGCCGGTGACTTACCGGGCAACGAGATCCAGAGCCCGATGGCCCAGGTGATCTTGGGTGGCCTGTTGAGCTCGACCTTGCTGAACCTGTTTATTGTGCCGGCGGTGTTCCTGATGTCCAATCAAAATGAGAAAGACAATGTATAGATATATGATAACCAGCCTGTGCCTGTATCTGCTTGTAGCGGTGCAGGCAAAGGCACAGCAAACCGTTGCCAATGTGTTGCAGCAGGTGGCGGCCAACAACAAAACCCTGCAGGCGGCGGCGCAGTACAGCGAAGCCCGGAAGCTGGAGTATAAAACTGGTTTAAATCCGGAGGACCCTTTTGTAGAGTATGTCTACTTTAACGGTCAGCCCGCAGAAGCCGGAAATCAGAAGGAGTTCGCTGTGACGCAGCGCATCGACTTTCCTACAGCCTATGGCAGGAAAAGGCGCGTGGCCAACCTGCAGGAGGCACAGGCGGAGTACCAGTATGCCCAGCAGCGGCAGAACATTTTGCTGGAGGCCCAGCAAGCCGCGCTACAACTGATCTACCTAAACAAGCAGGCAAGGGAGCTGGAGAGGCGCTACGAGGATGTAGAGGCGCTGTACCTCAGGTTCCAGAAAAGCACGCGTGCCGGAGAGGGCAATGTGCTGGACGAGAACAAGGCACGTGTCCGGCTGCTGGACATCCGCACCACGCTGCAGAAAAACAGGGCCAGACGCAGGGTGCTGGAAGAAAAACTCGCAGAGCTAAACGGCGGCAATCCCGTTGCTTTAGCCGATACAGCCTTTTCCGCTATGCCGGCTGTTCCCGCTTTTGAAGTGCTGGACAGTCTGATTGAAATATCGGACCCGCGCCTGAAAACGCTGGAGCAGCAAGCAAGGGTGCAGGAGGAGAAGGTGAAACTGGCCAGGGCACTGGCCCTTCCTAAACTAGAGGGCGGCTATCGCTACCAAAGTATATTGGGGCAGACGTTCCAAGGAGTACATGCAGGCATTTCCATACCGTTGTGGGAGCGCCGCAACACCGTGAACACGCAGCAAGCCTACAGCCAGTACGCGCAGGCGCAGCTGGAGGCTGAGCTAGTTTCGCACCGGCAGGAAGTGAGGCAGACATACGAAGAGTACCAGGTGCTGCAGGAATCGCTGCGTGATTACCAGGAGCTGATGGCCAGGCCGGAGAACTTTCGGCTGCTGGAGAAGGCCCTGCGGCTGGGAGAAATCTCGGCCGCAGAGTATTTTATGGAGCTGAGCTTTTTCTACGACACCTACGACAAGTACCTGGAGCTGGAGTCTGAGGCGCAGCATAAGGCAGCGGAGCTGCTGCGCTACACGTTGTAACGTTTGAGGGTAAAGTATAGGCAATCCGCTTTGTACTTTAGGAGGTATAATTATAGGAGGAGGCAAGGAACTACCCTTGCCTCCTTCGTTTTAGAACATATTGAAAAGTTGTATACTTTCTTAGCATACTCAATGCTTCATCCTGTTACTTTTGCCGTGCCTGCCCAATTCATCAAGCGCCGCCCATAATCCCTGGGCCAGTTGCGGGGCTATGGACGTGGAGTACGTAAACATCAACCAGCCGATTGAAATTGTAAAAAACATAGTTCAGCGCAGCGCGCACCCCAAGTTCCCGGTAAACGATGGCAGCTTTGACAACATCATCGGCATCCTAACAGCGAAGCGGTTCTATGAGTACCTGGCTGAAAACAAAGGCGAGCCGCTTAGGAACGTTTTGCAGCAACCTATTTATATACCGGTAACAATGCTGGCGAGTGCCGTTCTCAACATCTTCAAAAAGCAGAAGCAGTACCTGGGGATTGTCATTGACGAGTACGGCTCGATTGAGGGCATCGTCACGCTGCACGACATCCTGGAGGCTACCGTGGGAGACCTGCCGGACGTGGACGAGTTGGATGAGCCGGGCATTGTCAAAAGAGAGGTCGGCTCGCTCCTGGTGAACGGCTCTACCGAAATATACGACCTCAACAGGGAGCTAAAGCAGGAGGTAATCCCCATGGACGCCGATAATTACCTGACGCTCGCAGGCTTCATTTCCTATACGTTCGGCAAGCTTCCTGCTGCTGGTGACAAGCTTCAGGTTAGCGGCTATGAGGTTGAGATAGTGGACATGGATGGGTTTAGGGTGACAAGGTAATTCTGAAGCATGTAGGCGACACAGAGGAGCCCCTAAAGAACTTAACTGTTATAGTCACCAACCTGAGCGTTCGCAAGAATTGTTAGCGGAAGAACCATGGCTGTCGATATAGTACTGTGTCCTTTCACCGGATGAAGGTGTTTTGCAACTGCTGCAGCCATGTCTTCCCCTTGCAAGTTACTGCGGTTCATCTTCCAATTGGGCCTGCATAGGTAGTATCTTGTCTCGGCGTCTCGCTCATTTTTTAGTCGCTGGTGGATGGCGAGGTGTTTTACTCTTAAGCGGTAGAATTTTTCTGTTTGGGTAAACTTGTCCAGTCATGCTGCAAAGTCGGCTATATTGTCTTGCAGGTAAGTATTGCGGCAGAAAACCAGGAACGCCTTCTGATCGGCTTCCGTCTGCTGACATTGAAAAGGATAATTGTCTTCTCGAACAAAAGAATTAAAAAGCCGCAGTCATTCGGGAAGTGCTTGCTGAACCAGTTGAAGTAGCAAAGCCCGCCCGGGAAGGTAAAGCGCCGGTGGCAAGTATTGGAGCCCCCAAGTGAGGTCATAAGCTGTTGCTTAAGCAGCTCTTGCCTTTACGCAGGCTTTACCTAAGTCTGTTAGTGCAAAAATACCTATATATTAATTGTC